>CALBRY010000643.1 GCA_937927665.1 uncultured Chloroflexota bacterium | reverse complement strand
CGGTGGGTCGACCGTCACACCATCGACCGTGCGCCATGGCTTGAACCACTCCCAGCCCGCGGTGAGCGTGCCGAGCCGGGCGTCCAATCCATCGGAGATGACGAGCACAGCATTGTAGGTGAACAGCGACGGGATATCGTCCTTGTACGTTTGCAGTTGGTTGAAGGCATTCTTGACCGTCGCCTTGTCATCGGCGGCGTTCTTGAGCTCGATGACCGCCAGCGGCAAGCCGTTGACGAACACGACCACATCCGGGCGGCGGTTGGTCTTGGCGCGCGACCGGGCGTTGACATCGGTGATGGTGAACTGGTTGACCACCAGCCAATCATTGGCCGTGGGCTGCGCAAAATCGACCAGCCACACCTTGTCATGCACAATCTGCCCACCGAGGCGGTAGGCCACATCCACACCGTCGGTGAGCAGGCGATGAAAGGCGTGATTGTTGGCGACGGGATTCTGGCTCTCGGTACGCAGCACCTTACGCAGCGCCTCGTCGAGCGCGCCCGCGCGGATGGGGTTGGGAATGTGCGCGTTGATCTTTGCCAGTGCCGCGCGCAGCCGATCTTGCAGCACGACCTCGCGGTAATCGGCGCGCTCCGCGGCAGGTTCACCGGGGGCAATGTCCCCGCCGAACAGGTGCTGATAGCCGAGTTCTTCTAGCCAACTGAGCGCCGCCTGTTCTATGGTGTCTTCGGTGAATTTAGGAGGCATCTCCTGTTTCCCAATCTTCGATCTTCAATTCAGGGATACGCCCGAATTCGCGGGTATTGTGCGTAACCAGAATGAGACCGTTTGCCAACGCAATCGCAGCGATCAGCAAGTCGTTACCGCCGATGATCGTCCCTTTCGTCGTCAAATCAGCGCGAATGCGTCCGTAATGCTCGGCGGCAGCATCATTGAAAGGCAGCGAATCAAACAGCGCCAAGAACAGACGCTGCCCGTCCAGCGTCTTGATCGGATTCTGACTGCGCAGCGCCCCAAAGAACAATTCGGCTTTCACAATAGAACAAACCACCGCTTCCCCGACCGCCAATGCGTTAAGTCGCTCTGCCACAGTTTGCGAGCGTCCGTTGATGTAGCGAATACAGGTGTTCGTATCCAGCAGATACTTCATTCGAGCGGCTCGCGTTCCTCTAGCGGGAGTTGTGGCGGGCGTTCAATCGGATCATCGGCAAGAATGCCATAGGTGGCACGTAAGAAGTCATGCCAATCTGACGGCGGCGCAGGCGTGACCGTTTGCGCTTGTTCCAGTGAACGCAGGACATGCTTCACCAGTCGCCATTTTTCAGCGGCGGGCAAATGTTCAACTTCTGCAAACAGTTGATCGATAGTCATAAGTTACATACCTCCTCAACCTCTGCTTTCTATTCTACTCGTACTTCCCCACTGATCAGCTTGGGCAGCAGCGCATCGCGGGTTTCGGCTAAACGCTCTGTCTCCTCGTGATTCATTTCGATTTTTGCCAGTATCGACACCGCTAATGCATCAAAATGCTGCACTAATTCAGCAGGGGGAACGACGATTAATGGTCGCTGTAACCCATCTATTGGAAGCATAGTTACAGTTGTACCGTTCGTATATCCCCCAACCACATCATGAAAATAATCTGTTCGCATGAGCATATAGATATATCGGGGGGTCAGCGGCGAATCTGGTAGCGGTTCGAGCTTATATAGGTGATGTGAGTAAAGCCCAATTTCGCCGTATCGCTGTGGAATAATCGCCGGATAGCCGATAAGTAGCACATGATGACCTTGCTCTGTGTTTGCAACGATCACATCTCCAGCTCTTGCAATATGTCGGGCTTGATAATCGCCAGTGTAGTATTTTATTCCCTTGTGCTTATATCCTCCGCCCTCGTAAATTGAGTTCAGGTTGTGCATAGGGATACCCTCATCGGATAAGCCAGCGCCTTTGTAGCTCAAGCCTCTTGATGCGTTGAAATGTCCCCCCATTGGCTCGACGCCCCACCCCGTCGGGATCGCGCCGAGTTCGCTGTCCTCGAACGCGTCGGGGAACAGGGCGGCTATCTCTGCGTCCATGCCGACGGGCTGCTCGCCGCGCGCTTTGGCGTGGACGGGGTCGAAGTCTACGAACCACGACTGGAAGATCGCCCGCGCCGTCGTTTCAAGGGTCGCATTCATACGACGGTTTAGTTCGAGCTTGTCGTCCAGTGAGCCGAGCACGTCTCCTATGAAATCTTGATAATTGCGTGGTGGTAAAGGAATCAGAAGGGATCGAGCAATAGACATTCGCAAGTTATCAACTACAGAACCGACACCCTTGTTTGCGTGAAATTCAGCTTGCACGGAAGGACTTAGCAATGCATAAAGCAAATAGCGAGGGTTAACCTTATTCGGATCAGGGCGGTAATGTATCAATCTCTGCCCTAAACAGACCTTCGTGTTTGCAGGAATTCGACCAACTTCACCTAGCGGAGCTTCTCTAGTAATGATTATGTCGTTTTCCTCTGGAACGCCTCGTTGAATTCGTCGTTCATAGACCGCCTGAGAAACGTATCTTGCTGTTTCTACATTGATGAAGCCATTACCCACGTCAGATGTCCGAATCATGAAGTACCCGGTCGGTTCTTCGGATATAACGGGCGTTTCGTGTATACAATCGACAATGTCTACACATAAATCACTTATAGGTTTCTGTTCCCAAGTACTTGGAAAGGCGTTAGTCATAGCCAAGCCTCGCCAAGTTCTCGCGGATGACTTGTTCCAGCCGCGCCGACTCCGTGAACTGTTCGTTGAGCGTCCCTGTCAGCCGTGCCATCTTCTCCTGGAAGGGTTCGCCGTCACCGATCACATCCGCCGCGCCCACGTAGCGTCCCGGCGTCAGCACGTAGCTATGTCCAGCGATCTCGGCGGTCGTCGCGCTCTTGCAGTAGCCCGGCGCATCGGCGTACTCGCCGTCGCCTGTGCGCCAGTTGTGGTACGTCGCCGCGATCCGCGCGATCTCGTCGTCGCTCAGTTCGCGCAGCGTCCGGTTGATCAGTGTGCCCATGGTGCGCGCGTCGATGAACAGCGTCTGCTGGCGGCGGTGCGCGGGCTTGCTCCGGTTGATGAACCACAGGCAGGCGGGGATCTGCGTGTTGAAGAACAACTGCGGCGGCAGCGCGACCATGCAGTCCACCAGATCGGCGTCGACGATGGCGCGGCGGATGTCGCCTTCGCTGCTCGTGTTGCTCGACATCGAGCCGTTGGAGAGGACGAACCCGGCGCGTCCCCGGCTGCTCAGGTGGTAGATCATGTGCTGCACCCACGCGTAGTTCGCGTTGCCCGTGGGCGGCGTGCCATACTGCCAGCGCGGGTCGCCTTCAAGGAGCTGCCC
>CALBRY010000642.1 GCA_937927665.1 uncultured Chloroflexota bacterium | reverse complement strand
CGCCGATCTGGTCTGCCAGCGCCGCGACCATTTCAATTGGAATCGCACCATCGGGTAGATCCTCCGAGGGCGGCAGTCCGGTATCGTACCAGTACTGCAAGAACGGACTCACATCAATCGTGCCGCGTGGATTCGGCTGGATCACCTGCATATATTCGCCGCCGTTGGGCAGTATGAGGGCAAGTTCACAGTTGATGGCGCGGATCGGCGCGTTTTGGCGGTGCATCATCAAAAACATGATCTGCGTATCGTTCAGTGTGTTGCGCAAATCGATTGAGCCGACCGCCGGATCGCACACAACGGTTGAAATATCCGTCGAGGTCACATCAATGTGATGCGCCAGTTCACCCAGACGGGCATTATAGCTGTCACGCACCTGAGGATGATCGCGCCATTCGTTGAACAGGCTTCCCCCTGTCCATACGATATTAAAGACGGTGATTCCTGCCACCGCGATAATGACGACGAAGCGTGTGCGCTTTTGTAAGCTGTGATACAGCGTCACCACACCCAGCCCATACAACAGGGCAAGCACCGGAAGCAGCGCAGAAAAGGCGAGGAAATTTGGACTGCGCCGCGCAAACACCGCGAGCGGCAATAAGAAGATCACGCTGATGAGCAGCAGGGCGCAGCGCGGCTGACGCCAGTAGCGCACCGCTGTGACTACCCCGATCAATAGGAGCAACCCGCTCACCACATCTATCATCGGGCGACCGGGCAAATTGAACAGCGGATCATTATCGCCGCTCAAAAAGACGCCGCCTAAGCCCCGCGTCAGCGATTCAATCAAGCTCATCTGGCGCGGCGAATCCGAGGAGTCATAGAGCAGGCGTCCCGCACCGGCGAGATCGGGCGTGCCGAAGCTGGCGATCACATACGGAGTCGCCAACACGATCATCACCACGACGGCGAACCATAAACTGCTCAGGGCGCGGCGTGAAATCGGCTGGCGGGTGAGGAGCATGTACGCGATAAAAACCATCATCGCCAGCGAAAATACAAGGCTGATCGGATGCAGGTAGAACCCTAAACCGAGCAGAGTCGCCAGCGCGGCAAAGGTCGTTGTGCGCGGTTCGCGCGCCTCTTGAATACCGTAGATTGGCAGCGCACGCGCCAATGTAAGCAGCGTGCCGGAAATATAAAATGGGAGCAGGGTTTCGCGGGTAACTCCGCGTGAGAGCAGGACAGGAAATAAGCTGACCGCCGACAGCGCGACCGCGGCTAAAGCCGCCGCCGTTCCGAATAAGCGCTGACCGAGCGCGTAAATCATCGCCAGCGAAAGCAGCCCCGCCAGAACCGAAATGATCCGGTAGCCGAGCAACCCGCCGCCCGTCATTGATGTACTCGCCGCCAGAATCGCCGGATACAACCCCTCGTGACCTTCGCCGCGCAGGTTGTAGAACACGCGCACACTCCCCGCGCGTGCTGTTTCCGTGATCAGCAGTGTATCGACTTCATCATTTGAGAAACCGGGGGGGAGCGTGGGCAGTTGGTACAGCCGCAGTCCAGCGCCGATCAGCAGCAGGATCACCGCCAGAAAATACCCAATCCGTTTTGACACGTCGAACGCTCTCCCTATGTGTGCATCAGTTACCGCCGACGAAGCCAGCTAGAGCGCAGTCGCCCATGCGGTGAATAGGAGGACAAGCACGCCTAACCCGACGTTGACCCATGTCAATTGGGTTTCGCGCCGCCGCAGTGCCGCTGCCGCCGCCGGATCGCCCTTACCGCGTTCGATCAGCAGGCTTAAACGCTCCAGCGCGGGCGCGATGCCAAACTGAAGCAGTGCGCCAAACACGATCATGCCGATGAAGGCGATATGTTTGAACAACATCACCCGGCTCCATTCGTTGGTGAATTGTAGCACGCCGTCGTAGTTCTCATCACCTGACATTTGAATAAAGCCGGTAAAGATCAAGACGACGAGGCTGAAATTGATCAACGGGAAGAAGCGCTTACGCAAGCGGGTGAGGTAGGAATTTAGCGCAGGGTGATCGCCGAGAACGCGTTTGGTTTCGGGGAAAACGAGCAAGGATAGAAAAAATAACCCGCCGAGCCATGTAACCGTTGCCAGCAGGTGGAAGAAATAGCTGATCGTCAATAAATCCATCTGCGCGCCCTCTACCTCTACCCGGTTATTCGGATTGTTTACGGTTGGTAAGTTAAGCAGTTTCGCGCCGGAACTGTGCCGAGCGCTTCCGGGCTGTCACTGGGGCGTTCCGGGATCACGAAGCCGTCGCAGTATTTCGGCATGTTCGCCAGCGCGATATAAGCGGGGCGGGTGTAGCCGTCCGGTGTGGTCAAGCTCCACCAAAATTCCTCATTGGCGGGTGTCCATTCCGGGCTGCCGATGTAGATCGTACTCATCAAGCCGATCCACGGCGACCAATGCTCGGCGGCGTATTGATACGCTGCGACGAGATTTCGCGCCTGTGTCGCTTCATCGACCGCGAACCACGCATACGCCGGATTCACGGTGTCGGTTGTCCACCCGACTTCGAGCAGCGCTGCTTGCCGTGCTGCATCCCCGTTGGCGATCATGATTGTACGCAGATCCTCGACGCGCCGAAAGGTAAAGAAGCGGTGACTTCCGTTCGCCTGTGCTTCGTCCGGGCTGACTTCCGGTGCGGAGTATCCCGGCGCGTGCATTCCGACTACATCGATATAGCGCTGAAAGCCCGCATCGTACATTTCTTGAAGATACATATCATCGGGGTGTGCTGTTTGATCATACGTTCCGGTTGGTGCAAGTCCCGCCGAAATCAGGATCGCATCGGGATCGACGGCGCGGATTGCGTCACTGCATGCGGCAAGCAGTCCGACATATCCGGCGGCGTTCGGCTCGCGGAGTCCCCATTCGCGGTGTAAGTTCGGTTCGTTCCAAATCTGATATGCCGCGATGCGACCACGATAACGCTCCGCAAGGACGCGGCAGAAATTCGCCATCAGGGTAAGATCATCCGGCGGCGCATCGATATAATCGACCTCTTTTTCAGCCGTGATGCTTGGATGTGACCACGGGGGGGCATCGCTCAAGCGGGCAATCACCTGTAAACCCCGGCTCTCCAGCAGATCGATCAACCGATCAGATTCGGTGAAATTGAACTGCCCCTGAACCGGCTCGATGTCTTCCCATGCGAATGTCTGCTTGACATGGGTAAACGCCATCGTCTGAATCCACTGTGAATGTACTGTTGCCCACCAATCGCCCCACCACAAAAATGCTTGAACGCTGTAGGTCAGCGACGGGAAGGGGGGATCGGTGACTGCATAACGCATGAATCGATCCGCCCCGGAGATGGGAACGCTTAATATGCCGGTGATGCCGATGAGGAGGATTGCCCGCCGGATGCTGTTTTTCATAGGTCTGCCGATGCTGAAAAAACGGACATGTCAACCGACATGCCCGCGCCAATTCATGAATGCTTACGCGAACTGAGACACGGCTGCCCCGTGTCTCGTTCCGAGTTCCGAAACGCTAGAACCCCGCTTCGTAAGCACGATTCCAATCGCGTACCGCGTCGAATACGGGGCGGAATTGGAATCCCGGTCCGATGATCGAGTACGGCACGTTATCGTTATCCGATGCCCACCCTGCCTGCGGTCCGTAATTGAGATTCCATAGGATCGCAAGCTGAACGATATCCCATTCGACCATCAAATCGAGCGCCCGCACCGTGAAATCACGCTGATCATCAAGCGAATTATCCTGCGCGAATTCGAAGCCCTGTGGCACACCGTCGAGTCCTTCGGCGCTTGCCCATCCGAACTCGGTCACGCAGAGGCGCTGTGTGCCGCCGCCCAATGCGATCTTGCTGGAGTAGGTTTGCAGCGTGCTTCTAAAGCTCCAGCTATGATGCGGGTTATCAAATGGACCGCGATACTGCGCGGTTTCATCGTTTGGCACAGCATCCCATGTGTATTCCGGACTTAAGTTGATGCCGTTGTGATGCACGCCGACGCAGTCCGCATAATTGAGCAATCCCGCCGCGATCATTTGATCGAGATACACGAAGTCATCCCACGCGCTCACGCCGTCGCTGACGCCTGTCGGCGAAAGTGCGCCGCTGATCACGATCACACCGGGATCAACCGCCTTGATGGTCTGGTACGCGGTGCGGAGCAGGGTGATATACCCTTCAGCGCTCAAGCCGCTGGTTGATGTCCATTCGCGGTCAAGATTCTGTTCGTTCCAGATTTCAACCGCGTGAACCATGCCGGGATAGCGTTCCAGAATGGCGGCGATAAAATCGGCGTAGTCCTGCGGGTTGGCGGGCGGACCATGACGCGATAAATCCGCGCCTTCTTCACGCGCCCATGCCGGAGCGGTTACAACACTGAGCAGGACATGTAAGCCCTGTTCCTGAGCGGCGGGCAGATAAATATCGAGCGGAACCCAGTCATAGTTATCC
>CALBRY010000641.1 GCA_937927665.1 uncultured Chloroflexota bacterium | reverse complement strand
CACGATCAAATTCCGCCAGCGATCCAACCAGCGGCTTTTCACACCACACATGCGCGCCGTGCCGCATACAGGCAATTGCCTGATCACTGTGCTGCGTTGGCGGTGTGCAGAGATGCACCAAATCGGGCGAAACACTCGCCAACATTTGATCCAGATCGGTGAATCGCTGAGGAACATGGTATTTATCCGCGAATGCATTCACGCGATCGGTATCCAAATCACACGCCGCAACCAGCACCACCCGATCGCGCTCCGCAAGAATCGCCTCCGCATGAGCATTCGCAATCCCACCCGTTCCGAGTATTGCTGCACGCAGCTTGTTCACCGTGTCACCCCTTCTGCCGTATAGATCGCGCTCACTGTAGCGGGATCAAAATAGCGGTTCAGATGCCCGCAGAATCCGAGCTTATTCATCGCCGCCGCCGGAATCAAGCTCTGGGTCGCCTGTTGTAGAAATCCCGTACTGCCCTCGGACAGCCGATCGAGATTTTCGAGTGAGTGTTCTGCTTGCGTGTGTGCCCCATCCCGGATGATCGTCCGCCATTCCGGTAAGCGATCGGCAGTACGCGCCGCCGCTGCTTGATAAAATTGTGAAAGTGCCGCCTGTCCTTCCTCTGGGCTGCGCGCAAATGCCGCCTTGATCGTCAAGAATCCGCGTACACCACGATCCCGCCGTGTATACGCTTCATCAAGCGTAGTAACGCGCATCGCCGCGTCATACGCCGCTTGATCCGCCAAAAGATCCGTTTCAAAAGTGACGACGTTATCGCCCCGCTCAGGCAATCCGCTGTTCGCCATGATCACCAGCAGTTCAAGATCGCCGTTCGGATTGATGAGGCGGTGAATTGTGCCGGGGCTAAATAGAAATGCACTGTAATGCTGAAGCTCGACCCGCGAAAACCCATTACGATCGATCACTTCGACCGCGCCTGAGCCTGCCAACACAAAATACATTTCACTGCACAGCAGATGCATATGCGGTGTTCCGCCCCGCTGCCCATCCGGTGTTGGGGTGTCATAGACTTTCAAACGAGTAATGAGTGTGCCGCCCGGCATCGTTAACAAATCTTGCATGACTTTTATTCGCCCTTTTTGTGTTAAGACTCACTTGTATTGATTGCCAAGCATGCTCTCGCGCGTCATAATGAACAGTGTAGGCGAGTTTTTTAAACTAGTGTATATTGTCAAGGAGAAAATCCAGTGAAAAAGAGCCATTTGCTTCTGGGTTTGATCGTGATCCTGATGCTTGCTGCAACATCGATCACTGTCTTTGCTCAAGACCCGGTTGAACTCCGCATCACATGGTATAACGACAGCAATGAAGGCGAAGTTCTGCGTGATCTGCTCGATCGGTTCGAGGCAGAAAACCCGGACATCCGCGTTGTGGTCGATACAATCCCCTATGACGCCATTCTCAACCAGCTTCCGGTCGATGTGCAGGCGGGCGAAGGTCCCGATATGGCGCGCGTAACAGATCAAGCAGCCTATCGTGGGTTCTACCTCGATCTGCGCCCACTGGTAGCAGATGCAGCTTACTGGGATGAGAGTTTCCCGGCGGCGGCACTCGCGGCACTGCGTGAAGAAGGTGACGAATCGGGTCTTTACGGTTTCCCGAATCAGTTCACGGTGAGCGCACCTTACATCAACCGCACCCTGTTCGAACAGGCGGGTATTGAGGTGCCCAGCGATTCGATGGATGCAGTTTCATGGGAAGAATGGACAGAAGCCGCAGCAAGTGTCGCACAGGCGACTGGTACGCCTTATGCAATCACGATGGATCGCAGCGGTCACCGCTTCGCAGGTCCGATGTTCAGTCAGGGCGCGACTCTGTTCAACGAAGACGGAACACTCACGATCGATTCCGAGGGTTTCCGCAGCATGGCGCAGATCCTTGTCGATTGGCACACGCGCGGCTTAACCCCGGTCGAAGTGTGGGTCGGTTCGGGCGGCACATATTCGGCGGGTGCTGACTTCTTCATCAACGGTCAAGTGGTCATGTACATGAGCGGAAGCTGGCAGGTTGGACGCTTCGCCAATGATATTGGGGATGCTTTCGACTGGGCAGTCGTTCCGAACCCGACCGGACCCGGCGGCAGCACCGGTATGCCCGGCGGCACGTTCATGGTAGCTTTTGGTGATACCGAACACCCCGCAGAAGTCGCCCGCGTCATGGATTATCTTGCGTCGGCGGATGTTCTGCGTGAATTCAGCGAGCGTTCGCTGTTCATCCCGGCGCATCTCGGCTTGGGCGAACTCAATTTCGCGACCGAAAACGCGCTGGCAGAAGCCGCGCTCGTCACCTTCGCCTCCGAAGTGCCGAAGCTGACCGATCAGGCGTATCAACTCCAGTACGGCGGGCAGGGTTTCGCCATCAACAACCCGATCCGCGATCGTTTGACACAGGTAATCGCAGGTGAACTCTCGCTCGATGACGCCGTTGCGCGTATTCAGCAGGATATTGACGACGCGCTGGCGACCGCTGGTCAGTAGTTCCTTTTTGCCCTGACACAGCACCTCACCTCCCGGCGTTTGTTTCATGTTTTGAACGCCCCGGAGGTGGGGTGTTTTATTCGAGGGGATGTCCCGTGAGTAGAACCACTGCCCCTTTGGGGACGTCGATTTCGTCACCCGCGACACGACCACCCAATCTCATCCAGTTTCTGTTTAACGGCTTTGTCGATGTGATCGATCGGTTGATGGCACCGCTGCAAAATCGGCTGGGTGTGCAGCGGATGGCATACATCTTTGTGCTGCCTAATTTGCTGATCTTCGGGATCTTTATCATTCTGCCGATGATCCTCAATCTTTCGTATGCCTTCACCGGCAGCACCGAACTGTTCCCGGCAGATCGCCCGTTTATTGGTGGTGACAATTTCGCGCGGCTGTTTGAATGCACCAATTTCCTTGACCCCAATACCTGCCGCGAAGATGTGTACTGGCGCGCCATCTACAATTCGACCGCGTTTGTGATCGTTCAAGTCGCTTTCATGGTCATCATGGCGCTTATTTCTGCGCTCGCGCTCAACCGAAAAATCATCCTGCGCGCCTTCTTTCGTAGTGTTTTCTTTTATCCCGTTTTGCTTTCTCCGGTTGTTGTCGCGTTGATCTGGAAATGGATTCTTCAGCAAGACGGCTTGCTCAACGCTGTCATCGTCAGTTTAGGGGGAACGCGTGTCCCCTTTCTACTCAGCGCGGATTGGGCGCGTCTGTGGGTGATCCTGATCAGCGTATGGGCGCAGATGGGATTCTTCACACTGATATTGCTTGCAGGGCTGCAAGCAATCCCCTCGGAACTCTACGAAGCCGCTTCGATTGACGGCGCGAGTCCGTGGGCATCTTTTTGGAAGATTACCCTTCCCCTGCTCACGCCGACGATGACGGTTGTCCTTGTGCTAGCGCTGATCCGCGCAGTACAGGTATTCGATCAGGTGGTGCCTTTCACCAACGGCGGACCGGGCACGGCGACAACGTACATGGTGCAGTACATCTACAATACCGGGTTCACCAATCAAACGCGTGAATATGGGCTTGCCGCCGCCGCTTCGGTGCTGATGGCGCTGATTCTGTTCACCCTGACCATCGTTCAACTGCGCGTCACCCGCGCTGGTCAAAACGAGGCTTAAAGAGGCGCGTTATGAACACAATCGCTCAATATTTGACCCGCACAAAAGGAAACAAGCGCCTTTCGCTCACCGATGTGATCACGTATATGTACCTGACGCTCGGAACAATCGTGATGTTTGGTCCTGTGATCTGGTTGGTTCTGTCATCGTTCAAAACCACGCAGCAGCTTGTCCGCTTTCCACCGACCATTCTCCCGTATCGACAAGAATCCGTGACTGTTGAAGGGTACGATACGCCGCTCGATCTCTACAATGTGACAATGGAAGACGGAACGGTGCGCCAGCTCGCGCAGGTGCGGCGAGTCGGCATTGAAGCGCAGATGATTGATCCCGCGAATCCGGAAGAAATCATTCGTGTCAACATCAATCAACGTCAGCCGATCGAAAGTGTGGTGTTCAGTCTCGATAACTACATCACCGGCGTTGAGCAGTTCAACTTCTGGCAGTATCTCTGGAATTCTATCGTCGTCACGGCATTGGCGACGATCCTCACACTGATCGTCAACAGCATGGCAGCGTTCGCATTAAGCAAATATCAGTTTCGCGGACGCAACGCGATATTTCTGGTCACCATCAGCACCCTCATGATTCCGCTTTCGGTGATTCTGATTCCGGTGTTTCTGGTTGTGACCGAAATCGGCTGGAATAACAATCTGATCGGCGTGATTGTCCCCGGCGCAGCAACCCCGACCGGCGTATTCTTACTGCGTCAATACATGCTGACCATCCCCGATGAACTGCTCGACTCCGCACGGATTGACGGTGCAAGCGAATGGCGCATCTACTTACAGATTATTCTGCCGCTGGCGCGTCCGGCGCTCGCCGTGCTGGCGATCTTTTCGATTATGTGGCGCTGGAATGATTTCCTGTGGCCCTTGATCGTGCTGCGCCGCAGCGAACTCTTTACGCTTCAGGTTGGCTTGAACTCGTTTCAAGGGGAACTGCAAACGCAGTGGAATTTGATCCTTGCGATGACCGTTTTGACCCTGCTGCCGATCACGGCGGTATTCGCATTCTTGCAGAAGTACATCACAACGGGGATTGCGACAACCGGTATGAAGTAAAGCGCCGGGAAAGCTGAGGACGCAGACGAGATCCCCTTCTCTCTGCGTTCTCCGCGACCTCTACGGTCACATGCGCTTCGCTATCCCTTTACCGCGCCTTGCAGCATCGCTTCGAAAAAGCGCTTACGAAGCGCGAGAAAGACCACCAGCGCGGGAGTCATGATCACGATACACGCCGCAGTCCACACATGATAGGCGATTTCGAACTGCGATTGAAAATCGTACAAGCCGACTGTCGCAGTCCGTGAGTTTCCCGTAAGCAGTACGACCGCCATCAAAAACTCGTTCCATGTATCGACAAAAACGAGCAGAAACGCCGCGACCAGCCCCGGCATTGCCAGCGGCAGAATCACAAAGCGCATTGCTTGCAGCGGATTCGCGCCATCGATCATGGCGGCTTCTTCAAGTTCCACAGGAATCGAATCGATGAAGGAGCGAATGATCCAGATCGCAAACGGAAGCCCCCAACCAACATAGATCGCGATGATAAATTGGCTTGTGCCGAGCAGATCGAGATCGCTTGCCATACGGTAGTACGGAATGACGAACGTCAGACCGGGAATCATCATCAGCGCAAGAATCGCCAACTCCAGCGCACGGCTGAAGCGAAAGCGATAGCGCGAAAACGTATACGCGGCAAGTGAACCGAGCGCCACGACGATCAGCGATGAGCCAAGCGAGTTGATCAGCGTGTTGGGCAGAAAATAGCGGAGCAAATCGCTGTTGAAAACAGTTTGATAGCCTTCAAGTGACCATTCTTGCGGAAAGAACGTCGGCGGATCAGTCAGCACCGCCCCCTGTGATTTAAACGAGGTCATCAAGGTGTAAAGGACAGGAAACAGCGCCGCCGCCGCGAAGATCGCCAGCGCGACATGGGTAAACACCACATCAAAGCGGCGCGCAGTTTTCGACATGACCATTATGCCGCCTCCCGCTTGCGACCTACCAAGCTGATATAGAAGAAGGTCAACACCAAGTTGACGCCTAACAGCACCACCGAAACCGCCGCACCCAAGCCGAATTCACCCTGTCGCCATCCGGTGATCAACAGGTAAATAGAGGCGGTCTGTGTGGCGCGACCGGGACCGCCGCCCGTCGTCGAATAGATCAAACCGACGGAGTTGATAGCGCGAATCGAAACAAGCAGGATCATGATTAGAAGCGTTGGGCGGATGATGGGCAGGATTATCCGAAAGAACCGTTGAAAACGATTCGCGCCGTCCAAAGATGCTGATTCCAGCACTTCGTGCGGGACGGTTTGCAGCGCCCCCAGCGAAAGGATCGTCGTATAAGCGAGCGCCTGCCAAACCGACGCGAGGATCACGATCGCCATTGATCCGGTCGGATCAGTAAACAGGGGATTCTGAAGATACGGAAACGTTGCCGTCAGCCAATCCTGCAAAATCCCATAGTTCGGCTGGAACAACCAACGCCACATCGTTCCTGCAACCACATCCGAAAGCACCCACGGGATAAACAGCAGGACAAGATAACTCCCCGTGAACTTGATCCGGCGGTTAAGCAGCAGCGCTAAAAACATGCCGAGTATGACCGTCAGCACGATGAGCGTGCCGCCGTAGATCGCTGTGTTTTTCAGACCATCCAAAAACGATGGCGTTTGAAAAAGCCGCTCGTAATTCGCAAATCCGATCGGCTCTGCGACTCCCCGCCGTAAGCGCGTCGTGCTGATGAAAATCGCATACACCGCCGGATACACCTGCATCACCAGCAAAACGAGGATCGTCGGCAGCAGAAAGGCAAGTGGAATCAACGCCGAGCGGCGGTAGCTCGGCGGCACGTACTGGCTTTGAGTAAGCGTGTTGGAAATGCTTGACGTACCTGCTGCGGTTGCCATGAGGATGTCCCCCTTTTCGCAGTGGACGGTGCCTGACGTACATCGGGGCGTTCAAGCTGAACGCCCCGACGCGGAACGCACCTTCTTTGGATCATTTCATGAGCGGGTCATTCGCGCCGCCGAAATGAGTTACTCGATGCCGAGGTTGTATTCGTCCTGCGCGGCTTGAAGCTGCGCCATAATATCGGCGTTCGGATCAGTGATGATGTTCACGATCGCGGTACTGAGCAGGCGAAGTGCTTCATCGTAATTCGTCCATGCGGGCGCGGGAATGCCGCTCGACGCTTGATACTCTGCCACGGCTTGCCAATATGCTGACGTAAACAGCGGATCAGCGGCAGCACTGCGAAGTGTGGGCAGCGCGCCATACGCGACGGCGAAATCAATGTTCGCCTGAGTTGACATCTGGAAATCGATAAACTGGAGCGCGCCGTCAACATTCTCCGAACCATACGGCACTGCCCATGCGGTCGCCAACACCATCGAACGCGGCTGACCACCCGGTGCGCTCAACGGCGGCGCGAACTGGAGTTCACCCGCATCGAACGCATCTCCAACGGCGATCGCGTTGGCGTCAAAGCCTTCGGCGGGCGGCGCTTCTTCAAAACGTTCGCCGCTCGGCGCGACCAGCGGTGTCAGATACACGTAGGAGAACGTTCCGGCGACAAATGCGCCAGCTTCGCCCTGCTTGAATGGTTCTTCAAAGTCAAAACCGGGCGCGAGCGTCACCTGAGGGGCGAAATCGTTGGTATAAAGGGCGCGCACAAATTCCAGCGCCGCCACAGATTCGGGATTCGCCCATGTTGCTTCGCCATTTTCCCCTACAACTTCAGCGCCATAACTCGCCAGCAGCGGATAGTAGAAGCGTTCGACCGATGAACCTTCCGCGCCTTTAAACGTGATCGGATAATGACCAGCCGCGCGAATTTCCGGCGCAAGTGCGAGGAATTCATCAGTGGTCGCCGGGTAGCCGTTCGGGTAAACATCCGCCCAGTAGTAGGTGAAGAAATTGGTTGTCGTGGTCGGAACGCACAGGATTTCACCCGAGGGCGCGGTACACGCCTGAAGCGCCGCCGGATCGAGATCATCATACCAACTCGCTGACGTGACAAATTCGGTCAAGTCCGTCAGCGTCCCTTGGTTGTAGTAGAAGCCGATGTTTTGGCTGTCGACGTAAGAAACGTCGGGAATATCTCCGCCAGATTGCACCGCGACATTCAGCCGCGTATTGATTTCGTTGTAGACAACATAGGTGTTTTCGACGGTGATACCTGTTGCCGCGCGGTAATCCTCGATGGTTTGCACCAACCATCGATCAGACGTGACCTGAGGGTTGTCGGCGTTAAATTTCGTCCAGACGCGCAGTGTACCGCCGTCCTGTCCCCAGACCACAGAAACACTTCCTAGCACAACGGCAATCAAGACGATCGCCGCCCCCATAACTCCTGAACGTTTGCTCATCCGTATGCCCTTTTCATCGCTAGCCACAGCGCAAGGGTAGCCCTGACAGATTAAGGATAGCAAAGTTGGGTCTAAAAATTCCCAGAACAAATTTACAGAGTACGGGGTAAGAGCCGAGCAGAGAACTCATCCTATTCTCATACTCGGCAGCATTTCGACGCAAATTAGATAAATTTCTGCGCGAAATCGAGCGCCATCTGGCGCAGCCCACTCGTCTGGCGCATGCTTTCGCGTGCATCAACGATCGTCACGGCTTGGCGAGTTCGATTGAGGAAGAAGTGGATCTGCTCCACACCGAGACTTTCCAGCATATCGAATGCTTTTTCGAAATCCGCCCCGACACGTTTGGGATCGTGAGCATCCGAGCCGATCACAATCGGGATATTACGCTTGACAATTTCCGTCAAGATCAGCTTTGACGGGTACATATCATAAGGTGCTTTGTTCAGACCGCTCGTGTTTAATTCCATCGCTGTACCCGCCGCCTTGATGAGATCCAGCGTCTCAACGATGGTGTCCATGATCTGTTCCGGCTTGAACTGCTGCGGATGAACGAACTTGATAACGTCGGGGTGCGAAATGCAGTCAAACAAGCCAGTTTCCGCCGCCATCGCCAGATGCTCGTAATACGTGCGGTAAAACGCGCGAGCATCATCCTTGAAATACCAGCGTTGGTATTCCGCCATTTGCGGATGCACCGAACCGAGCAAATATTCAAACGGCGCGCGTGCGTGAAGATCCATCAACCACGCTTCAGCGCCGGGGAAATAATCACTTTCCAGCCCCAACCGAACATCGACGCGCCCTTCATACGCAAGGCGCGCACGCTCAATCATGCTGAGATATTCGTCAAATTGGCTCAGATCCATCCGAAGCTGCGGCGAGTAGGAAATGTTCATTGGACTGTGACAGGTGAAGATCACGCCTTTTAACCCCCTGCGGGAGGCTTGTTCAGCATATGCCTCAGGTTCACCCGAAGCATGTTTGCACAGCGGCGTGTGCATATGTGTATCGTATAAGATTGCTTCCATAGGTGGATGTTTTATCCATGACTCGTTAGACATCGAAGGAACTACATTATCCGGCGAAAACGCTCAAAAAAGTAGGGATAACTCTCGTTGTTTCGAATCCATCACAGTCCATCGCAGTCCGTCGTGAGATACAATCACGCACACATTCCGAGAGCAGAAAGCAGGTTCACGCTATGAATACAGTATCGTCGTCAACCCCGCTCCGCGCTGGCGTGATCGGGCTTGGATGGGCAGGCGAAACACATATCAAGTCGTTCAAAGCACTGCCGGGTGTCGAGGTTGTAGCGATTGCCGAGCCAAACGCGGCACGCCGCGACGAAGTCGCATCGGCTTACAATATTCCATTTTCCTACGCCAACTACGAAGACATGATCGTCCGCGATGATCTGGACGTGATTAGCATCGCAACACCGAACTATTTACACGCCCCCGCCGCCATTGCTGCGCTTGCCAACGGCAAACATGTGTTATGCGAAAAACCACTCGCGCACACCCAAGAAGCCGCCGCTGCAATGGTGCGCGCTGCAACCGAGAATAATCGCGTGCTGCATGTCGCGTTTAATCATCGTCAGCGCGGCGATGTACAGGTCTTAAAACGTTATATCGATCAAAGCGGGTTGGGACAGTTGTATCACGCAAAAGCGTATTGGATGCGCCGCAGCGGAATCCCCGGCATGGGCGGATGGTTCACGCAGCGCGCGATGGCGGGCGGTGGTCCGCTGATCGATCTCGGCGTGCATGTGCTGGATATGGCGCTGTATCTGTTGGGCGAACCCGCTGTCATTTCGGTGACTGCCGCCGCTTACAACGAACTCGGTGGACGTGGAAAAGGCAGTCGGGGTGATGCCTATGAAAAGCTCACATTTGATGTCGAAGACCTTGCAACCGCATTTATTCGCCTCGAAAACGGGGCATCCCTGCTGCTCGAAGCGAGTTGGGCATCCTATGGACGGCATTGGGACGATTACGGCGTCGAACTGTTCGGGACGGAAGGCGGCGCGCATGTCGATGTGCGAAGCTATAACTGGGAAAACACGCTGACGATTTACACGGATGCCGCCGGAACACCGAGCGAACTGAAACCCCGCGTTACACGCGGCGAAGGTCATCTCGCCGTCGTGCGGCAGTTCATTGATACTGTGCTTTCGGGCAGTTTTGAAGGACATCACGGCGCGGACGCCTACAAGCGCACCTTAATCATTGATGCGTGTTATCAATCGGCACGCGAAGGACGCGAAATCATTCTTGCTTAACACTTCATGCGGTGGGGCGCTCTGGGGCAAACATCGCTTTGACCGCCCCACGCATGATTTTTCCAGATGCCGTCATCGGCAGTGCATCGACAACACGGATCAGGCGCGGCACTTTATAGCCTGCCAGTCGTTCGCGGCTGAACATCGCTAGTTCATCGGGTTCGATGCACGCTCCGGTTTTCAGCAAGACTGCCGCCGCGACCCGTTCGCCCCATTCTGCATCGGGTAGTCCCACTACGCACACATCCGCAACCGCCGGATGCTGACGAAGCACGCTTTCAACTTCGGCGGGATAAACATTTTCGCCGCCGCTCACGATCAAGTCGGTGCGGCGCTGCACCAACCAGAGATCGCCATCCGCATCGAAATAGCCGATATCGCCGGTGTTGAACATGCCGCCTGTTTCAGGGTAGCCAACATACCCCTTCATCACCGCCGCCCCGCTGATCACAATGTCTCCGTAGGTTCCCGGCGGCTGATCGATCCTGTGTTCGTTTGTAACACGGACGGTCATGCCTTTGAGCGGCTTGCCAACACTCCCCGGTTTTGCACGCACCGCGTCAGGGAGCATAGTCGCGACTTGGCTCGTTGCTTCGGTCAATCCGTAGGTGGTAGCGATCGGGTAGTTTCGTTCGTGTGCGGCGCGAAGAAGCTCAATACTTGCCGCCGCCCCCCCCACAAGGATCATCTTAAGCGAGGGCGGCGGAACAAATCCGGCTTCGATCAAGCGGTAAACCTGAGTCGGCACAAGCGAGACATGCGTGATCTGTTCTTCGATGAGCGCCGCCATGATCGCCGCCGTCGAAGTATCACGGGGGAGAACTGCCGCCGTCCGTTGAACAGCGGAGCGAAACACGATCGATAAACCACCAACATGATATAGCGGGAGCGGCAGCAGCCATCGATCCCCGGCATCCACACCGAGTCGATCCGCGGCGGACTCTGCTAATGCGCGCAGATTGCCATACGTGATTTGCGCGGCTTTCGGTGTTCCGCTTGTCCCGCTGGTGAACAAGATCGCGGCAGTTTGATCGTCGTCCGCTTGACTTGAGAGGAAATCCCCCCAATTGTCTAGATCAAGCCGACCCGCGCCGAAAACACCACCGTCCACATGATCGATCACCGCCTTGCAGCCGATCAGCGCTGTCTGCCGCTGGATTTCCGCGGGCGTTAAGCGAGTATTCAGCAGAACCGGCACAGCACCGATCCTGCCGAGCGCGTGCAGCACGTCGATATAGGATTGCCCATTCGGGAGGACGATTCCAACCCGATCCCCTTCACGTGCAAACAATCGCTGTAACCCTCGCATCATTGGCTTTTTATGCGACTCCGCGTCCTTGCGTTGATGTTTTGTTTTTCACGGACGCCAAGGAAACTTATTAAAGTCCGGTTTGCGCTTTTCAACGTAGGCGTTGCGCCCTTCCTGACCTTCTTCTGTCATGTAGAACAGCAGAGTCGCGTCGCCCGCCAACTGCTGCAACCCTGTTTGACCATCCACATCGGCATTCATCGATGCCTTGAGCAGACGGATCGCCAGCGGGCTGTGCTGCAAAATCTGAGTCGCCCAAGCAACCCCTTCTTCTTCAAGCTGTTCCAACGGCACAACCGTATTGACCAAGCCCATATCGAGCGCTTCTTGCGCGCTGTATTGGCGGCACAGATACCAGATTTCGCGCGCCTTCTTTGGACCGACGATGCGCGACAGATAACTTGAGCCGTAGCCGCCGTCAAAACTCCCTACACGCGGACCAGTTTGCCCGAATACCGCATTTTCCGCCGCGATGCTCAAATCGCAGATCACATGTAGGACATGACCGCCGCCGATCGAATACCCGGCAACCAGCGCGATCACAGGTTTGGGGATTGTGCGGATGATCCGCTGAAGCTGCAGCACATTGAGTCTGTGAACGCCGTCCTTGCCAACATAGCCCGCATCCCCGCGCACTTTCTGATCGCCGCCGGAGCAGAATGAATATTTGCCGTCTTCGGCAGGTCCATTTCCGGTAAGCAAAATCACGCCAACTTCGGAGTCTTCCCACACATCCTCGAAGGCGTCGATCATCTCTTTAATCGTATCCGGGCGGAAGGCATTGCGGACTTCCGGACGGTTAAACGCGATCCGCGCAATCCCGTTTGCCTTATGGTAGGTGATGTCCTCATAATGCTTGACTTCTACCCACTCCGCGCCCGGACGGATAGCGCTTTTTGCATTGTCGATCATGCTTCTTGTCTCCTGATTCCTTCAGTTAGGTTAGTTCGTTCGCTTTGATCAGCTTTTTGGCGTAGGCAATCACGTCACGCCGCCGTATGTCATCTTCTTGGTAGTTCGTCGGCACTTCGATTAAATGCGCGTCCCCGCCGACCGCCGCCGAAAATGCTTCACGGAATGCCGCCCGATCAGCGGCGCGCGTGAAGTTCATCCCGTACATTGCGGCGGCATGTTGAAAATCGAGTTCATGCGGCGTCAAAAACAGATCGGTAAACGGCGGGTCAAAATCCTTGATCGGCAGACGATAGAAAATACCGCCGCCGCCGTTATTGAGCAGCACAATCGTCACCTTGATCCCGTTTCGCCGCAGCGCAAGTAACCCGTTCATGTCGTGGTAGAACGCGACATCGCCAATAATCAGCACGAGCGGTCGATCGGGATATGCCGCCGCCGCACCAATCGCTGACGAAACCACACCATCGATCCCGCTTGCGCCCCGATTGCAATACACAGTGATTTGTTTTCCATTGGGGCGTGCGAATTGATCAAGATGGCGCACCGCAAGGCTGTTCGACGCGAACACCACCGCATTTTCCGGCAGTAGATCGATCACGTCCGAAACCACCAGCCCATCAAAATACGCCCCCGCACTTTCCGCTTCTAAACTGTCCCAAGCGGCACTTTCACAATCAAGCAAATGGCGTATCCATGTGAAATCGCGGGTGATCGTTCGGTTGCCCATCCGAACCGCCGCGCTGCGACAAACTTCGGCGGGGTCTGCCCAGATCAACGCATCAATCCGGTGATTCGGATCTGTCCATACTGCATCACCGCTGATTAGGAGGCGCGTTTCGATCGTGTCGCTGTTAAGCCAATCGTCGAGTGCTTGTGATGTGGGCATTCCGCCAAACATCAACACGAGATCGGGTGGATCAAGCGTCTTATCGGCGCGCAAGAACGTATCATAACCGCCAATGATCCAATCGCTCTGGTGAATAAAGCGCGTATTCGAGAGCGGATCGGCAAAGATGGGGAAGTTCAGCAGTTCTGCCAAGTCAAGAATCGCGCGTGCAGCACCTTGATCGCCAGCCCGTGATCCCGCGTAAATCACCCCGCGTCGTGAGTTTTTGACCGCCTGTACGACCAAATCGATCTGTTCGGTGGTCGGCATCACATAACCGTGAGAAATGCGCGTAAACGGCACGTTTGCCGGACGTTCTTCTTTGAATGCCGTCTGATCCGTCTCAACAAGGATCGGCTCAAGCGGCTTACGAAATGGAAAGTTGAGATGCACCGCGCCTTTTGGCGTTCCGTTCGCAGTCGCGTAAGCACGCGCGGCAAGCGTCCGCAAGCTGCGGAGTGTTACTGGCGCGGGAGTTGCTTCGGGTAGTGCAACATCAACCGCCCACAGGACATGATTCCCGTACAGTTTGACCTGATCAACAGTCTGATTCGCACCGCTTTCGCGTACTTCCGGCGGGCGATCTGCCGTCAAAATGAGCAGCGGCACACGCGAATAGTGCGCCTCGATGACTGCCGGGAAAAAGTTCGCGGTCGCTGTTCCGCTGGAGCAAACCACCGCAACAGGTTGATCACTTGCCAGCGCCAACCCCAGCGCGAAAAATGCTGCACTCCGCTCATCAATATGGGAATACACCTTGATCGCCGGATGCTGTGCGAAAGCAATGACCAGCGGTGTGTTCCGCGATCCCGGCGCAAGCGAAACCGCCTTCAAACCGTTCCGCACCAATTCATCTACGAAGATTTCTGCCCACAGCAGATTACGATTCGGCGCGTTCATACACCTCAACCCCTAATGCTTCCATCATCGGGCGAAACTTGAGTTCGATTTCGTCCCACTCGCGGTCAGCATCGCTTTCCGCAACGATTCCCGCGCCCGCATACAAACGAACACGCTTTCCACTGCTCACCGCCGAGCGGATCGCTACGGCAAACATCGCATCGCCGCGCGCATCAATCCAGCCGATCGGCGCGGCAAACCATCCGCGTGTGACAGGTTCAAGACGCGCGACCACTTCAAAGCCGATTTCTTGCGGATACCCGCCCATCGCAGGAGTCGGATGGAGCGCCCGCACGGTCGAAAGCGCATCGACATTCGGCTTCAAACGTGCTGCCACCGGGGTATACAGGTGATGAATATTCGGCAGTGTCATGATCGACGGTTGATCGCGGTATTCGATACTTGACGTGAGTGGCGCGAGTCGTTCGGCAAGGAAATTGACCACAAACTGATGTTCGGCGCGGTCTTTCCCGTTGTTAAGTAGGTCATCCGCCAGCGCTTGATCGTCTGCGGCGGTTGCGCCGCGCTTGCGCGATCCTGCCAGCGCCGCCGTTTCCAACATATCGCTGTTCACCCGCGCCAGCAGTTCCGGCGATGCGCCAAAAAATGCCCGCCCTGCCCCCGGTTCGATCAAAAAGCGGTAGGTATGCGGATACTTTTCGCCCATACGCTCCAGCGCGGCGAGCAGATTCGCAGGGGAACTCAAGCGCAGATCAGCGGTGCGCGAAAGCACAACTTTTTCGTAATCGTGCGCTTTCATGCTTGTGGTCGCTTCGGTGATGATCTCGCGCCAGCGCTCATGGGTGAGTGGGTAATCGAACGCTTCAACTTCTACCGGTTTGCGCGCCGATTCAGCGCTTTCGACATAAACCATCACGCGCCGCAGCACCGATTCAAATTCCCATTCCAGCGAATCGAGCGCTGAATCGGAATGTTCAAACGGCATCAACTGGCGGTTGATCGTCAGCCAAGTTTCAGTGTTTCCATCGGTTCGGGTGCGCGTGATCTGGTAGCGCGGCAGGACAAAATACGCCGCCGGAAATGCTGTCCACACATCCGAAGGCGCGAAATCGTCACGAAAGGCGAATCCGCCGAATATACGCGGAATCACAGTTTCCGGCGCAGTCGAGTCGATCACCATTTCGGCAAACAGCGCGCACCACTGATCCCGAATCTGATCGAAACGTGATGCGCCGTTGGCGTAAAGCTCCGCCGCCGCGCCGCCTCCCGCAAATTCGATGTCGGTCTGCCCGCTTTCCCAATAAATACGCGGGGCAATCGGCATCGCCTCCAGAAAATGCAGAAACGACACCGTTGGAAATGCGCGTGTATAGCTGATGAGGGTACAAGTTTCGCGCATGATCAAAGCATCTCCTCGCTAAAGCCAACGCTGCGGAGAAGCATCGGGCGGAGGGTTGCCAACAAGCGCGATGGATCAGGTTGCCCGGTATACACCCACCGGATCACAACCTCATTGATCGCGCCCATCCACGCATACGCGGCGATGTTGGTATCGACCGGGGGAATACTCCCTTCGCGGATCGCCTGATCGAGATAAGTCTTGATCAGCGCAGCGAACCGGTCATAAACCTGCAAGCGTTTTTCTTCAAACGCAGACCCTAATCCAACCGCCTGAATCAATAAGATTTTGGCGAACGGACGGTATCTGCCGAATGTGCTCATAAACGCCTCGAGCGCGGCGCTCACCTTGCGGACAGGTGTTTCCACCTCCGCCATCGCATCGACAATACGGCGTTCGAGCAGATCTGCGAACTTATCGAGCAGCGCCAAAAATAGGCGCTGTTTGTTCGGAAAATGGAAATACACTGCCCCTTTGGATGTGCCAGACGCCTCGACAATTTCATCGACACTCGCGTCGTGATATCCCTTCTGGGAAAACACATCGAGTGCTGCATCAAGGATTCGTCCGCGTGTCCCTTCGGGGTCACGGGCTGTTTTGTCATTCTTCGCGTGAAGCGTCATTTACGCCTCTTCAAACCGACTGGTCAGTCTATAAATAGTATACCCGAATCCCGCTATAATGGTATGCGCTCTGAGCAATTCTTTATCTAGCATTTTTGGAGAGGGTGATCGAATGGATGCCGACTCTTTTTTGCTGACAACTGCGCAAGCGGGAATCGCGCTTGCAGGTTTCTCCGCGTTGATTTCCGCATTCCGTCGCAGTGATATTCAACTGACGCCGATCGAAATGTACGGACGCGGCATGATTTTGGAGATGGGGCTTACGGCAGCATTATTCGCCTTGATCCCCTTCCCAACAGAACAGCTTCTCTTTCTGTTCGGTTTCTCGGCAGGTGTATGGCGCATAAGCAGCGCGATGCTGCTTCTTTTCTTCATCGGGTGGGGTGTGCTGAACTTTACCCGTTACCAAAAATTGATATCCGCCTATCCGGGTGGAGCGCTGCCGCCGCAGATCGGCTTCAATATGCTGCTCGGTCTGGTGGTCGCGCTGCTCGTATTGAACGTGTTTTTCTTCGGAAGCGCATCATTCTATATGATCGGCTTGATCTGGATGTTGGTGCTGTCCGGTATGCAGTTTCTCGCTTTTGTGTATCCGGCGGTTCGTAGGGAATGATCCGCTATAAAGTCACGTTCGACCGCATCAGCTATGCGGCAGTCGGTTACTCAATCCATATCAATAACACGCCGCTTGTCCTGCTTCACGGCTTTACAGGCAGCGCTGAATCATGGCGCGGCGTGATGGGACACTTCAGCATATACAGCCGTGTGATGGCGGTCGATCTCCCCGGTCATGGCGAAACAACCTCCCCGGAAGAAGTCGAAGAATACACGGCAGAAACGACGGTCAGCGCTCTTGAGCATGTTCTGGGCAGGAAGCTTAACCTATTGGGCTATTCGATGGGTGGGCGCATGGCGCTGAACTATGCACTGACCTACCCGGAACGGGTCAAATCGCTCATTCTTGAATCTGCCAGTCCCGGCATCGCTGATCCGGTTGAGCGCGTTCATCGTATCGAAAAAGACCGCGAATTAGCGGATCGCATTGAGCGTGGCGGCATTGAGGCATTCGTCAACTTTTGGGAAAACATTCCACTTTTCAGCACGCAGAAGCGTTTGCCGGAGGAAGTTCAGCAGCAGGTGCGAGAACAGCGCCTCAAGAACAACCCGCGCGGGTTAGCGAACAGCTTGCGCGGGTTCGGTGCAGGGGTGATGCCGCCGCTGTGGTACGATCTCCCGGAACTGACGATGCCCGTGCTGCTGATCGCGGGCGAGTTGGATACCAAATACGTTGAGATCGCGCATCAAATGGCGGCGAGAATCAAAAATGCCCGTGTCGAGATCGTCCCCGACGCCGGGCATACGGTTCATCTGGAACAGCCATCACGATTTCAAGCGCTCGTCGATGAGTTCCTGAATCTGCACCGCTGACCATGCACCATTCGCGATCAAAACAGTGTAATCGAGCGTCAGCACAGCGTCCGGTTCAAGCGTGTAGACGGCATCAAACATAAAACTCGTCGTCAGCGCGGCAAACACCCCGGTTCGGCAGAACCACTGAGTCGGGTAGCGCGGATTCTGAGGGCGGTCGATCATGACCACCGTTGAGGCGCGATCGACAACATCATGCGCGCCGGTGAAACCTGCCCACTGGGATCGTTCGCCCATCAAAGCATCTTCATCGCCGCTGGTGGCGCGCTCACCGGATAGCATGATATTTCCACCTGTGAAATCACGGACACCGCGCCAAAATAATCCACCGTAACCCGCTTTAGGTCGTCCGTTCGTCGTTGGCGATCCGATTTTGAGCGATTTTCCGCTCACATTTTTGAGCGCGAATCGCAGATCGATCGTCCACCAACCCGATTCTAAATCGTATTCACCGGGGTGAAGCGTGCGTTGTTCGCTGATCCATTCCTGATCGTCATGGGTAATCCACGCGAGACTCTCCACCCGTTGGAGCGGATCATGCGCATGCCATCCGCGATGTTCCTGCCGCCCCACGTTATCAAGCTGAATGTATCCCTGCCCATGGACATAGGTAACGCCGCCCCAAAAGTTTTCGCCGTTGATGTCGGCGATCGCCATCGACAATCCGTGATGCCAGCGGTGATAAAAAAAAAGAAAAATCGTCACGACATCTCCCGCCAGCGTGCGGATCGGGTGAAAATAAGGGCGCGGCGCT
>CALBRY010000640.1 GCA_937927665.1 uncultured Chloroflexota bacterium | reverse complement strand
AAACTTTCGCCCTCTGTTTGAATTCACCAAAGACATCGACGGCTTAACTGTGGAATGAACGGTATCCATGCTTAACACCAAGCAATCCGAGAATAAGGAAGCCTGTGCCACTTTATGGTGTTTCATTTAGTTGATCTGCCAGCGGACCATACACCCTCGAAACAGCGAGTTCCCCCGGCGGAAAGTAGGTAATACCCATCAGCGGCATCCGTTCCCGCAGTCGAGGCATATTGTAACCTTCAAGGAGGTGCAGACGAGCATCGGGGCGGTTGATGTCAAGCATCGGCGTGTAGAAGTAACGATACTGGCGCACGACTCCTTCAAGAAGTTCCAACCCGGTGCGATTGATCCATGTGTTCGTCGTGGCGTCGAACAATTCCCAGTGATCATCGACATACACTTCTAACCACGCGTGTTCCCCAACAAATTCAATCGTACGTGTGGTCAAACCGAGCGCGATCGCGATCTGCTGCTGCGGGATGATATATGTCCCGCAGTGAGCGCGTTCATTGGTCTGAAAATCCATGATGCTTGCAGTCGGCGGCGTCTCCCCGTAGGGACGGCTGATATGGCTGATGTACATGGTGAATATTCCCGCTAACCGCAGGGGGTTATCTTCGCGCCACAGTAGCGCCAACCGCTCAGCATTTGCTTCATAGTAAGCGACTACGTTCACCACGATCTCGGAATCGTCAGCCGCATTGAGTGCAAACTCGTCCAACGTCGGCACATCAGGACCCGGTTGCGCGTCAAAGACGAGATCGTATGCGGGCGTCGCCTGCTGATCCTGCGCCGATACGACTATCACCGTCAACAAGACGAAGAAGAATATCGCTAATAGGCGCAACTGTAGTCTTGTCATTGGATATTCCCCCGGATTTGCACTCAGTCTAAATGAACGACAGGCGAACAGTCTATGGGTTGTTCGAGTTGAGTAGCGTGGCGACGATCCGCTCTGCCGCGTGACCATCCCCAAACGGATTCTTGCCCTGACTCATGATGCGGTACACATCACGCTCGTGAAGCAGTTGGCGCACCGTCGCCACGATCAACTCGGTGTTCGTGCCGACCAATCGCGCTACCCCGGCTTCCACAGCTTCCGGGCGTTCGGTGACGTCGCGCATGATCAACACGGGCTTGCCGAGTCCCGGGGCTTCTTCCTGAATGCCGCCAGAATCGGTCAAGATCAGGTAGACACGTTTCATCACCGCCACCAGCGTAAAATAGTCGAGCGGCGGCAGTAAATACACGTTTGGCACATCTTTGAGCGCTTGGTAAACAGGTTCCTGCACCTGCGGATTTGGATGCACGGGAAAGACGATGCGAATTCCGCTGTCACTCTCCACGATCTGCCGTAGCGCATCGCACACATCCTGCACCGGCTGACCGAAGTTTTCCCGACGATGCAGCGTAACCAGTATCCAGCGCAGTGCCGGATTCTCCAACTCGGTTAAGGGGATCGGCAGCGCCGTCGTGTTCACCGGTTGCTGCACCACGTAATTGAGCGCATCGATAATGGTGTTCCCCGTCACGACGATACGTTCTTCGGGGATATTCTCCCGCAGCAAATTCAGCCGCGCACGTTCTGTCGGCGCGAAGTGCAGATCGGCGACTGCGCTGGCGACCAAACGGTTAATCTCTTCAGGGAACGGCTGCGCTTTATTGTAGGTTCGCAATCCAGCTTCAACATGCCCGACCTTCACGCTGGAATACGCCCCGACGAGCGCCGCCGCCATGACAGTCGTCGTGTCTCCCTGAATCAGCATCCAATCGGGACGCTCTGCTTTTACAATTGGCTCAAGTTCGCGCATAACCGCCGCCGCGACTTGCAGCGGCGTCTGGTTGTGCTGCATCAAGTTGAGGTCAATATGCGGCTGGATATCAAACAAATTCAAAACCTGATCCAGCATTCCCCTGTGCTGTGCCGTGACGCACACCCGCGATACAACGTGATCGGACTGCGCATTCAGCAGTTTGATCACCGGCATAAGTTTGATCGCTTCTGGGCGTGTGCCGAACACAGACAGAACTTTGAGCATCAGCCGTTCTCTCCCCTAAATCGTCAACAACCAGTTGTGCAGCGGCGCGATCGATCGGCGCATCTCGTAGCGGGTGATCTCCTGCTTCTGCTGCTCGGTGAGCCGCAAACCGCCTGCCCGCCATTGTTCGATCAGCGCGGTGAGTTCGCGTGCGATTCCTTCAGCATCGTCGGGGGATGCAATGGGCATATTGAGCGCCCGCAGCGCGTCCGCAGTTGCACCCTGTAGCGGCGTGATCCCGAACACGGGTTTGCCAACCGCGAAATAATCGGCGATTTTGCTCGGCAGGAACAGGTTCACATCGTCGCTAGCGGCGTCGATGATCAGCGCGACATCCGACCCTGCGACAGCTTGCAGTGTCTCCCGGTATGGGAGCGGCGGCAGCACACTGATCACATCCTCCAACTGCATGGCTCTCATCTGATCGGCGTACCGCGACGGCATGTTGCCGATCAGCCGGACGTCGAGCGAAGCGCGTAGAAGCGGCGGAAGCAGAGTCAGCGCCTTGAACAAGGGTTCAGGCGTGCGGAGTCCGTAAAACGTTCCCGTATAGATCAGGCTGAGCTTCGTCGCGGGCGCAGGTTCGGCACGGAAACGATCCGCAACAGCGGCATCGTACCCGTGCGCGATCACGCTGGCTTTGTCCAGCCACGCTGACGGGTATTTCGACATGACGCGTTGGCGGGTCGGTTCATTGGTGAAGAAAATCGCGTCTGCATTCCCAATGTACGCCGCTTCCAGCTGTTCGACATGCGCCCTAACCTCCGGTGTCCACCGGATATATGGATTATCCACCCAAGGATCGCTGAAATGCGCCGCCCAAGGCAGTCCGTAGGTATGTTTGAGCAAATATCCGATCGCATGATCCGACCACGGGTGCGCGAATGAGATCGCCGCGCTGAATTTGTCACCCCGGATTACCTCTCGAACACGCCATGCCGTCCACGCTGCCCACAGCGTCTTGGTATCGACGCGCAGCGGATTCTTGATGGTGCGACGATAAATGCGTCCAAACAGCGTCTCATCGACAGGCAGCACATCGATTTGATGATAGCGTTTCCCCATCACCTCGCTCAGCCCGGGATCGAGCGTCTCATAGCGGGCGGTCTGCTGTGCCGCCGCAGTGATGACCGTCACCTCCCAACCGAGATCGACCAGCGCGTTGCAGATGTACCCCACTTGAATCGACTGCGGGGCGAGGATCGGAGGCATGTACCATGAAATCGCCAGAATCTTCTTGTTCATGTGCGCGCCACAACGTCGTCGTAAGACCACAAGGTGACATGCTGCCGGATAGCATCAATGGCGCGGGTGAATGTATCCGTTTTATAGACGTGAGCGGGATCGACGTAATAATTCAGGATGGCATTTAAATTTTTGCGACGCAGCATCGTCACCGTGTCGATAAGCCGCTGCGCGTAACTATCAGTCACGATGCGGCGTGTCGGGCTTTCGATCAGCGTGAACGAGTCGAGCAGGTTGAGCGGCTGCTGGTACCAACCCGACAGCGGAACTTCAGTGAACGCACCGATCTGCCACACGGGATGATGATTGAGCGCGGTTCTAGGCATGGTTGAAGTCGAAAAGCGGTAACCCATTGATTTCAAAAGATCATGCAAAAAACGAAGCTGCTCCGGCGATTGAAAATACCCGAAGTGCGGTGTTCGAAACCCGGTTGGGGCTTTGCCGATGACCCGCGTGACGATCTCGTGACCATGCTGAACATCAGCGCGTACCTCGTCGAGCGACATTTTGTTGTAGAACGTGCTGCTGATGTATGAGTCGCCTTGCTGGAGCGTGTGCGGCAGCGCTCCGTGGTTGAGGAACGTCCCGCCCGCCTCCGCGATCTGGCGGTAAATCGCTGCGCCGCGCTCCAGCTGTGCGCCGGGGACAGCATACGCGGCGGAGATATCCCGTTCTGTCAGCCAGCGATGCAAGATCAGTGCGGCGTTTGCGTCCTCGTCGGTGTCACAGTCGAATGAGAGAATGACATAAACTCCGCGAATGCCACGCCGCGCCAGCTTGCGACTGATGACTTGCCAGAACAGGTCAGGCGCCAGGCGGTTGAAGATCAGGGTTTGGGCTTTGCGCAGGGCGACTGTCATTTCAAAAACGACCGATAGATAGAGGCGAATACGGCTTCGGTTTTAGCAGGAGCATAGCGTTCCTGTGCATGCGCGTAGGCAAGGCGTCCAAGCGACTCCCGCGCTTGATGATCGGTCAGAAGGTGATTGAGCGCCGCATAATAGCCTTCGGGCGTGTTTTCGACCAGCATGATCCAGTCGCCCTGATACTCCGGCACGGGATGATCGGGAATTGTGTTCAGGATGATGGGTAATCCGGTCAGGAGCGGTTCAAGCACGCTCTTGCTGATTTCGGGGTAATCACTGTGGGTCGCAAAAATATCGTATTCAGGCAGCATGGCACACAGCCGATCATTTTCGATGGATGGGAAGAAGTGTACGCGGTCGGAGATGCCGCATTCTCGCACCGTTTGTACCAAGTGATCATGGTACTCACCATCCCCGACCATCGTCAATTCCACATCCAATCGTGCCACCGCGCGAATCACATTATCCGGGTTTTTCTCGCGGAACTGCCGCCCCACTGACAAAATGCGCGGCGGTGTATGCAATCGGTAATCATCTTTGCGCCGCAGATTTGATGGGCTGATCACATTGTATGCAACCTGAATACGCCGCGCGCCGCGTCTTTTCGCGTAACCCACAATCGATTCGTACACAGGCAGTACCAGATCAGCCGCTCTGAGCGTGGTTTCTTCGAGCACAAGTGACCGTTCCGCCATCAAGCGCTGTTTCCACGTTGGATACCACGCGATCACCCGGCGATAGGTGTAATCGCGCTCCACATGCAGCGACACAATCAGCGGGATGCCCAATTGCTGCCGGATGTGCGCGCCCAGATAGCCGTTTTCGTAGTTGCCATAGGTGCGGATTACGTCCGATTTGATCTGCCGCGCCAGTTCGACACCGCGCCGCACCCAGTCGCGCATGAGGAACGACTGCCATGCGAACGTTTCGCGGTACGTCGGCGCGGGCAAATTGTGCAGCGTGAGATTGGCATGTCCGACCATGTGCTGCATTTTGCCCATATCCGGCTGATCATCGTTGGTCAGTAAGATATGGACGTTATCGAACACTTCACCGGGGTTGTAATAGCGTTCGATCACCTCACCCTTATCGACGAAGGAACTGATACGATCAGAGACGATGATCAGCAGCGTCGGCATTAAGTACGCTCTCCTACGACGAAAATCCCGGCTTGGAGCGGATACCAGTAGCGCAGTGTCAGCGCCAACCGCAGAGCCCCGACCAGATGCATGCGCCGCGCAAGCTGGATTACTTGATGTGCTCTACCGGACATGTGAATATTCGGGTGCGCAAGTTTTTCTCGCGGCGGATCGATCAGCGTGAAGCCGATGCGCTGCATGGCGCGCATCACGCCCAACCGCGTCACATAGAAGATACCATTCTGGAAGAATGCCGGGTTTTTGCCAAGCATCTGCAGATAGGCGGTTGCCAGTGGACGATACATCAGCGGCAGCCAAGGCACGTGATAATGCGCCTCCTGACGAAATGCCAGATAGTTCGGCGCAACTCCGATGAAAAAGCCCCCCGGCTTCAACACACGGTGAACTTCGCGCAGCATCTGCATGTAATCTGGTACATGCTCCAGCACGTTCCACGCCGTCACCACGTCGAAGCAGCCATCGGGGAAGGTCATCAACTGAGCGTTCATCTGCATGTAGACCTGATCCGCCGGGGGTGAGCCGTAGTCCCGCGCCCAACGTTGGCGTGCATAGTCGAGGTCGAACGGGGCAATATCGATCCCGACTGCCTGCACACCCTGTTCCCGGCACGCGATCACGAACGAACCGTAACCGCTGCCCACATCGAGCAGATGATCCCCCGCCTGAATGCCCGTGAGGTTAGCTACTTGCGTGAACAAATCGCGACTGGTGTCGAGTCCCACGTATGTTTCGATAAACTCGTCGATAAACTGAGGCGTGAATACGCCCTGATATTCTTCGAGCAAATGGGCTTTTAATTGAGTCGTATCAGGTATCATGCCCGTACCCCAGAAAGCGCGGCTAGCAGACGCGCCGTATTCGCGCGATACACAAGCAGCAGCGTCGCGCCGTAAACCGCTACCCCGATGCCGATGAGCGCAAGCAAATAAACCACGCTGTCTCCTATCCAGACCTGCCGGATCAGTACGAGGGCGATCCCCATGCCCGTTGACGCGATCAATACCTGTCGGATCCAGTTAAAGTCGTACAGTTGGCGAAGCGCGTAGCCGTACTGGAGGATGCGCCGGAACAACAGCACATCGAGAAGCGCATATGCACCCACCGTCGAAATCGCTGCACCGAGTATACCGAATTGCGGCACGAGGATGAGATTCAACAGGATGTTGGCGGTACCTGCAATGATCGTCAAATCGCGCATGAACGACGGTTGATCATGCAGATAGACGAGGTAATGCGCGTTGGTCGAGAAGTTATCCATGAACACTGCCAGCGCGATCAATCCGAAGGCGAGCGGCGCAATGTGAAATGACTCCGAGCCGAAAATCCGCAGCAAATCGTTGGAGAGCACTGTCAAGCCGACGACGGCGGGAATGCTCAACACCAGAAAGCTGTTCATGAAACGGCGGCAGGCGAGATAGAGCGAGGGCAGATCGCCGCGATTTTTATGTGTGGACATCAGCGGGTAAAGCAAATTCCAGAATGGACCGCCGAGCAGCGCTCCGATGATCATCGCAAGCGTGTACGCCGCGCCGTAAATGCCGACTTCGCTCACGGGCAGGTAATAGCCTATCACAGCCCGATCGCCGAAGATCATCACCCACGAACTGAGTCCCATGACGACGACCGGAAAACCGCTGGTGACCATCGCCCGCAAATCTGCCCGCGACATCCAACCAGCGCGCAGACGCACTTCACCGAGGCGGTAAAACAGGATTACCCACGCGAGAATAACAGCAACTGAAGACACGATATTGAGCAGAACGATTTCGCGCAGCCCGCCGCCGTTCGTCAAGATCAAGACCATGCCGCCGATCTGAGCGAGCGTCAAGACAATTTGCAGCAGGAGCGTATACAGCAGGCGGACTCTGGCACGGTAGTAATCCTGCACAATCGTGCTGACCGCCCCCACAACGATCAACAGGCTGGAAAGCCGAATGATGTCCACCGCCCAATCGACGCGAATAAACAGGTCGTTGAGCAGCGGTGCGGCGGCATATTGGACAGCAGCGAAGATGCTGGCGACGACAGTTACGAGCAGCACGGTTGATGCGAACCGCTGGCTGACGTAATCCTTATCGGTGCTTCCCGCGACGAGTCGAACGACGCTAAAACCCAAGCCAAGCGAGGCGATCGGAGTCAGCACGCCGACGAAGCTGTTCATCTGCACCTGCACGCCGTAGCCTTCTGCTCCCAAATAGCGAGCGAGAAGCGGGAAGGTGATGAATGCGCCGATCTGTCGGACGACCTGCGCCACCAAATTGAGCAGCACGATCAGCTTGCCCCGAGAGAAGGCTGCATTCAAACGAAGGGTAGTTTTTCTTAGAGCATTCATACGGCTGTTTTTCGCAGTACAAAATACCAGCGATTCGCCCATTTGGGGAACAACCGGGAGATGCGGTAATCAAGATCGGGTGTGTGCCGGGTGCCGTGCGTCAGCTTTTCGAGAAAGCGCATACGCCACAGCAAGGGCAGATATTTCCATTGATCGAGCAAGCCGGACGGGTGGGTTTCCACCGTCTGCAAGCCCAAGCCGCCGAAGGTGGCGAGAATATCATTGAGATCGTAAGCGTTTACGCCAAAATGCCCGTGCTGCTGATAGTAACGCCGCCAGTAACGCTGGGATAGATTACGCCGCCCGGTGATGTCGAGTACGGCGATTCCACCGGGTTTGAGCACGCGCGCCAGCTCTTGATAGGCTTTTTCGGGCTGTGGCACAAGCAGCAGTGTCGAAAACGAGAAGACGAGATCAAACGTGTTGTCCGGGAACTGCAAATCGGTCGCGCTCTGGTAATGCGGTGTCACGTTGCGTATGCCATCGCGCTCAATCCGCTCCTGACAGATTTTCAGGAGTTCGGTGCTGATGTCCACACCTTGAACGTGTGCAACTTTCGGTGCTAAGGCAATGCTCGTCAAACCGTTGGCGATCCCGATGTCCAGACAGATATCGCTCGGCTTGGCGAAGCGTTCCAGCAGACGAAATTTGAGATACTGTGTCCAGTTGGGATCGATGTCGATGCTGTAGTCATGCGCGACCGCATCGTAGACATTGTTGCTGGTCAGTTCGTTCGGGTTGATGGGCATCACAGGCGCTTTCGGATTGATCGCAGCATGCGTACCGTCGTTTCAAGCTGCGGACGATACAGGATGCGTCCGCGATAGAACGGGAACATTTCCCCGCCAAAACTGCGTTTGAAATCGGTCAAGCCCTTGAGTTTGGCATCGGTCGTGTTGGGGAAGACCTCTCCTACCTCGAACCACTCGTAATTCTGCCCGTGCGCGTAGGCGATCTGTGCGTCCATCAGCACACGATTGTCTCCCCCCTGTTTTTCGGAGACGGAAGCACCCGTCCAATACATGGCAGCACCTTTATACAGCGCGGTGTTGTGCGCGGCGACGACAACACCATCGCGTTCAAGCAGCAAAATGCGAGCAAGCCCACCGATGACAAAATGCTCAAAGATGCTCTGGAAATAGGCGCGCGGGTGCGGATTTACGCCAGTACGGTGATAAGTTTCCTCGT
>CALBRY010000639.1 GCA_937927665.1 uncultured Chloroflexota bacterium | reverse complement strand
AAAGTTTCGAGCACGCTCTCTTTGCAGGTCCGGCGCGATCCGGTGCATTTCTTTCGCCCGACGGCGAGCGATTCTTGCACATCGGCACAAGCGAGGGATTGTGCATTTATGAGACGTTCGGCAGCCTGATCGACTGCACACCGCTTGAAGAACTGCGTTATGATGCTGCCTCATTCGAGTGGTCACCGGATGGGCGATATATCACGTATATCGATAATCTCCCCTTGCGGTATTTTGATGATTCGGATATATGGCTGTTCGATACCGAGCAGGGCACGATCACCAACTTGACCGACGATGGCAGCGATCCCACCAGCATATTTCAAGCGGTTTTGCGTGGAGAAAACATAGCGGGCGCTGCTCCGGCAGATCTTCAGCCCCGCTTCAGCGCAGATAGTGCTTTCGTGTACTTTGTGCGCTATGAAGGACTCAATCAGGTGGTTGCCGCTTCGCTCTATCGCATTCCCGTCAGCGGCGGTGAGCCGGAACGCCTCGCGGTGCTTTCGGAAGATACCCGCGAACAGGCTTATGTCAGCGTTTGGGATATATCCCCCGATGAACAAACCGTCGTGTTTGACTTGACGGGTGGTGATGGGACTACGCTGAGTGTTTACGACATGAGTAGTAAGCGCGTGCGCACACTCGTCGAACTTGATCGAGAGACGGAAGTGGGCGTTTTAGCAGTCGAGTTTTCACCTGCCGGAGATGCGGTGCTGTGGCACGACGGATCGCTTGCAAGCGCCCCTTCTTCCGAGAGTTCGCCCGCACATATCACGACACTGGACGGGCAAACATTCCCGGCATCGAGCGATCCCGGGACGATGCTCGCCGGATGGTCACCCGATGGCAGCGCGATTGTGTATACCGTGCGCGACGCGCAAAACAGCGACCGCGCTGGGTTGTATGTCGGGCGTCCGGGTGAATCAGGTCACCTGATCGCGCGCCCAACGGGGGATTCACCGCTGATCTTCGCTCCCATTCTTCCGGTGCGGCTGGAATGGCGACCGAACGGCACGCTGCTGTATACGCACGCAGGCGCTCGATCGCTCTACGCGGTGCGGTTGGGTGAGCGCTAGGGGAGGATTACACCTCCCCGTTCAAATACCCTGCCGTGAGCGACTGCACATAAATACAGTCCTTCCAATCGATCATCACATCGCTTTGTTCAATCGGCGTATCGGTCAGTGTGACCGATGCGCCGCGCACGATCGCAAACGGGGTTGCTTCGTCGCGTTCCCCCATAACCAGTTCCGCCGCCGCCACAATTTGATCGGTCACACTGCGGCGCGTGACCAACAGCGGCGACCCGAATAAATCCGGTTTGCCGCGTTCATCCGCCAGCGGTTGAAACCCGCTCGTCGCCAGCGCGACTCCGGTTGTTCCGGCGCGTCCCGGCATCAACCAACTGTCGGTCAGGATCACACCTATGCGGATATTCAGCCGCGTTTGGAGTTCGGCGCGGATGCGGGCGGCGCTGGCATACGGGTCTTTCGAGAATAAAACAGCGTACCCCGGCGGAATATTCGAACGGTCAATGCCCGCGTTCGGTGAAATGATTCCGTTCTTCTGGGTGAGCAGAAAACCGGGGATGCCGCCGAAAATATGATCCGCTTCTTGCATGACCAACTGCGCCATGACCGGATTCATCCGGTAACGCTCGGCGAGGTGCTGTGCTTCTTCGGTCACAACAATCGAATCGAGGGGAATAACCCGCCCTTCGCTGATCGCCGTGTATTTGCTGCTGATCGCCAGCACATCCCCGGTCTGCAGTTGCTCATCGGCATCACGCAGGGCATCCAGACAGGTATCGATGAGCGAAAACGCGGCGCTTTTCACCGGAGCGCTCACCGGAATAATCGTGATCGATTTCTGCTTCACTATCGCTTGAACCTTTCGACAAAATCGGCGTTGACCGCCCCGTTTATTACAAACCTGCCACCGCTCGTTAATGACTTCTAACTTGTCAGCGGCAACTTTCCGATACAATCAATCTATCCCGTTCACCTATGTAGAAAGCCCCTCCGATGGGAATTCGCGTATTCTGGGAAGATGACAACCAGCGGATCATCCGGTGGGAATTCGAAGGCAAATGGACATGGCAAGAAGTGTATCAGGCGAGTCAAGAGTCCATTGCGCTGCGGGAATTAGCCGGTCATTCCGCCGCTGTTCTTGTTGACCAACGCAAGGCGACCAATTCTGTTCCGGCGGGAGCAATTCATCATCTCGGCAACCTGATCCACATGGGGCGTGAAGATCGGCGTTTGTTGGTCATCGTCACGCCATTTGAGTTTTATCACCAGTTGGCGCGCATCGTTCTCGGCGTTTACCGGGAACTGGGGCGCAAAGTCATCATGGCTCGCTCGATGGAAGAAGCCGACGCCGCCCTTGAGCCATATCGCCGCGAAGTCGTACCCCCTCCTCAGGTGTCCACGTAAAATGCCGTTCACCTACACCGCCTTTCTCGCCGAAAAACAGGTTTTCACCCACCAGAACCAGCGGATCGCTTATTTACACCGGGGTGATCCGTCCGCGCCGCTTGTGATCTTGATTCACGGGTGGCTTTCGCACGGCGGCATCTGGGATCACACCATGAACGCCTTGAAAGATCGCTATCAGCTTGCGGCGATCGACTTGCTGGGGCATGGTCACAGCGATAAACCCGCCGATGCTGATTATTCGATTGCGGCACAATCCGCGCGGGCGATCGCGCTGGCGGATCATCTGGGCGCGAAAACGTTCACGGTGATCGGGCACTCTATGGGCGGGCAGATCGCGCTGTATATGGCGATCCATCATCCCGAACGGGTGACAAGGGTAATTGATGTGTCCGGCGTGGCGGCAGGGCTGCTTTCTGGATATATCCGCTTTGTGGTCGAGCCGATCTTCGCGCTCGGGATGCGTTTCCCGGCGATCTGGAATTTTTCGCGGCTTGCGATGCGCTTTCCGCTTTACCGCGCCATCTTCGACTATCCGATTTTTCATCATTTCTGGAATGTTCCGCTGATGGGAGAATCGCGCGAACTGGCGATGATCCCCGGCATCGAAATTCCCGCATACCGCGATCTGGTCGAAATCCCGCGTGCGAACCTGATTGGCGATATGGCGTGTATCGAGGCTCCGGTGCTGATCGTGTTCGGCAAATATGATCGCACCGTGCCGCTTATCAACGGCGAAATCGCCCATGAGCAGATCCCCGGCAGTCAATTGGTGATCCTTGACGACTGCGGGCATGATCCCATGGATGAACAACCCGCGCGTTATCTGGCGGCGGTTGAGGCATTTTTGAACGCATCCTAAAGCCACCGCGCTTATCGCAAGCGAGATGTGCAAAGGGATAAAGATATCCATCATAAACATGCCGGATGTCATCCGGCGGCAGGCTGCTTCGATTCTATAATAAGGGTGGGTGCGTTCTACCTTGTTGATTCGGAGGGCTGTATGGCACTCAAGTGGAAACGGATTGGCTACGCCGCCGCCGCTGTCGGAGCGGGGATCGTCGCGCGCGCCGCCGCAGATCGTACTTTTACCCACTATCCGTCTGTTTATTATCAGATGCGCCTCCCGCGTTTGATTGCTGAATTCGAAAATGCAATCGATGCGGCGCGTCCGCTGATGCTGGAGAAATTTGGAAGCGCAAAAGCCGCTGAATTCCGTAACGAAGCACGCGCAGAATTTCGCGTCATCATTCCGCAGTTCCCGTTTATCGGCTTCTCAAGTCCGTGGGTGTTCAGCTTAACCAGCGCGGGTTGGCTGCTTGCGATGTACCGCGTGTTGAAGCGTCGGGGTTATTTGCTTGAGGAAATCGGTGAACTGTTCCTCGATTTCACCAAAGTCTATGTCCAGCGCATCCCCGCCCCGGCGCGTCAAATGGTCGGTCAATTGTGGTTCTCGCCCGTGTTCCGGTGGGGAGTTCAGAGCGAAGCGAAGAAATCGCAGAGCCGCCGCTATCCCGGTAACTGGGAATTCAATCTTGTACCGAGTGATGGCAAAACCTTCGATTTTGGCATCGACTGCACCGAATGCGCGATCGTCAAGTTCCTGAAAGCACAGGACGCGATCGAACTCGCGCCGTATATCTGCGCCATTGACCGTGTGTTCAGCGAAGGGTTCGGATGGGGCTTGATCCGCACGCACACGATCGGCGAAGGCGCGGTCTACTGCGATTTCCGCTTCAAGAAGGGCGCACAGACGCAGGTTGCATCGACCGTGATGCCCGCTGACGCGCCGCGTCATCCGCTGAACCTGCATCCGGAGCTCTTCGAGGATTAGCATCGTCTTTATAGGAAGGGCGGCTCGTATGTCATCCGAGTCGCCCTTACGCTTTTTTTGATTCCGCGCCAAAATGTGACACCTGATCGTATTCTCAATGACATCTCACCCGCGCCGTGATGGGCGATCGATGCTACGATCCGCCGCTGCCTATCCGATTCCGCGCAGACGATCGCGCCCTAGCCCCCCACGTGCCGCCTATGTATCGATTACCTCAATCTAGTGCCGCCGAGACGCTTCGCCTGACGGGACAATGGCAGGTTCAGCCCGTCTCACTGGACGCGCCTTTGACGTTTGATGCGCTCACGCCGACATGGATCGATATTCCTGAATGCGCTCACTTACAAACCGCGCTGTATCCCGATCAACCCTATTGGGGCGATCGCCTGCGCGCCATTAACGAGCGTGCATGGGTTTACCGCCGCACCTTTCATATACCCGAACGCCCCTATCAACGGGCGAGACTGCGCTTTGAAGCCGTCGATTACTTCGCGGAAGTTTGGATCAACGAACAGTACGCCGGACAGCACGAGGGCAACTTCAACCCGTTTGATATGGATATCACGCCGCACCTGATCGACGGTGAAAATGTGCTGACCGTTCGCGTAAGTGCGCCGTGGGATGCGCCTGATCCAAACGGGACATATCCCACCGATCATGTGGTGCGCGGGCTGATCAAAGGCTTATACGAACACGGCGAAGGTGTGATCCCGCCCAACGTCAACCCGATCGGCATCTGGCGTCCCGTGTGGCTGATATTCGATCAAGGCATCAGTATCGATCATGTTCGCATCCGCACCGATTTAAGCGGGCGCGTTGACGTGCGCGTAACCGCCGCGAACACCACCCGCGACACATGGCGCGGCAGTCTCGCGCTGACTATTCGGGCGCACAATCACAGCGGCGCGGGCGTAGAGGCATGTATTCCGCTCACACTCGCGGCGGGAACACAAACAGTCGATCATGTGCTGAATATTCCCGATCCGCATTTGTGGTGGAGTTGGGATCAAGGTTCACCTGATCTATATACGCTCGATGTTTCATTGCTCGACAGCGATCAGCGGGAGATCAGCCGCAAACAGGAGCGCTTCGGCGTTCGCACGGTAGAGTTGATCCGCTCGGCGGAGCGGTTTGAATTTCGCCTGAATGATCGCCCGGTGTTCATCCGGGGATCGGCGTATATTCCCGCGCTCTATCTCTCCGAAGTGAACGATGACCTGATTGCGCACGATCTGGCGCTGGCGCGCGAAGCTCACTTGAATCTGTTACGGGTGCATGTGCATGTTTCGCCGCCGGAAGTTTACGATCGGTGTGATGAACAAGGCATGCTGGTTTGGCAGGATTTTGAACTCAACTGGGTGCAGGAGAGTTCGCCCGATTTTGAGCGCCGCGCCTGTGCTTTGCAGCATGACATGATCGCTGTGCTCCAGAATCACCCGTCGATCATGACATGGGCGTGTCACAACGAGCCGACTATGCTGTTTACCCGCCGCCGCAACGTCGATCACTCACCCGATCCGGCGCTGTATGCCGATGCTCAGGCACAGGACACCACGCGCCCGGTGTTTATCTGTTCCGGTCAAATGGAAGATGATTGGCAGCGTTCCGGCGATTCGCATACGTACTACGGCGCGTTGTGGACTCCGCGTTACACCGATATTTATGATCACCGCCCCAAGCTGAATACCGAGTTCGGATTCGAAACACCTGCCGCCGCGAGTACGCTCCGCCAGTACCCCGAAGTATGGGAGCGCCTCAAGCATCTTGATGGGCAGATCGAAACGCTGTGGGCATATCAAGCGGCGCTGATTCAAACGCATATCGAGCATTTCCGCCGCTTACGCGCCGAGACATGCGCGGGTTATGTCCATTTCTGGTTAGCTGATCTTGTGCCTCAGGTGGGATGCGGCGTGCTTGATTCGTGCCGATTACCGAAAGGGGGCTACGAGGCTTTGTGCCGCGCTTCGCAGCCGCTTTTACCCGCGCTGGAACATGACGGAGAGCGCCCGATCGCGCTGTGGGTGTTTAATGACACGCGGCAGACCTACGAAAACGCCGTGATCCGCTGGCAGATCAGCGACGGCGCGAATCGTCTATTGATGAGCGGCGAAACAATAGCAAGCCTCAAAGCGAACGCTTCACAGCAGATCACCCCGGCGCGCTGGTCAATCGATCCCGCGGATTGTGCGCGCATCACGCTGAGTCTTTACGCCGCGACAGGCGAAATACTCAGCGAAAACGGGTACGATCATCCGTTCGCGCCGCTGATGCGACCGCGTGGTTATCCGTGGAAATTTGATCCGGTGTTGGGGACAAAAGTGTTTGATCGCGAAGGCGCACCCAGCCTTGCGGATCAGAGCGCGATCACAGCGTTGAAAGTGATCCCGCTGCGGATGCGCGAATCAATTGCCGAATGGGCGCTCCGTCAGCGGCTGCCGCTCTCATGGTTGAGGGGTATTTCCCGCGTCGTCGATTCGGCGCGGTAGCGGCGGGGGCTTGGCGTGCCAAGCCCCTACACCGATATTGTGTTGAGTCTTACTTACCGACGACTTCAGCCGGTTTTTCTTTCGGTTCTGCAACCGGGATCGAATCCACGCTGATCGTCGCGGAGCTGCGCGGCTGCGCGGTGACATAGCTCCCGTACAGACGCCATTCGTCCATGCGGCACGAATGCACCAGCTTGCCATCCCACACCGTCATATCCGGGCAGCTTTCGCACATATCAACGCGCCCGTCTTCGAGCATATCCGGCGCTTGAATAATGCCGATGCTCTGCATATACAGCGGGCGGAACAATTCCATCGGGTTACGCAGCACTTCACGCCACACATCACCGAACGTCGCACGGATGCCCTTATCGACTGCGCCGAGCAGGAACGCGATTTTCGGAATCTTGTTGCTGGGCGTGTAGACGACATACGAACCGTTCTTCAGGTGATAGAACGTCTGGAACAGTTCCATCATCCGTGCGCCGACCGAGCCGTACATCTTATGCTGTGAACCGATTTGCGCGCCCACCAGCCATGTCATCTTATCTTCGGTCTGCGTGCCGCCCATGTACGCCGCCGGCGCGTAATGCGGGAAGTGCTCCTGAATCTTGGCACATACATCTTGCGAAGTCAGGTAGGCTTCAGGGGGTGCTTCTTCGTCCACGACATAGCTCGTATCCGGGACGATGCGCTGACCACCCGCGAAGTAGTCATAAGCGCTTTCCATCGCGTTACGGAAGGTGATCATCACCAGCCCGTGAACGCGGTCAATGTTCTTATTCGCCCATTTGACCATTTCCGGCACAAAGTCGATATTGCCGGGATAGACGGTCATACCAAAGCTGCAAAACAGCCCGCCGACCGAATGCGCCATATCCGCGTAATGCTGACGCAGTTCAAACAATTCGGTTTCGGTCTTGCCCTTCCAATGCGGACGCGCTTGTTCGCTGTCGATGTGGAAGGTGAAGCCAATCGCCCCGGCTTTCTTCAGCGCGACCATGAACTGACGATCATGTTCCAGCCGGATGCCGTTGGTCAGGATCAGCGGCTTCATTTTCAAGCTGCGGATGTAGGCGATCACGTCGAGAATTTCCGGATGAATCAGCGGTTCGCCGCCTGCGATCGAAATGTTATCGCAGTTGCGCCATTTCTTCAGGAGCGTGACTTCTTCTTTAATCTGCTCCAGCGATTTGTGACCTTGCATCCCGTTAATGCGATAGCAGCCCCGGCAGTAGGTATTGCACTTATCTGTTACCTCCAGCCAGCCGATCGGATTGTCATTACCTGACCACGGAAACCGATATAGATCACGTTTTTCAAGCTGCATAACGATACCCTTTCCTTTACGACGGGGCGTTTTGGCAGGGGTTGAGGCGGGGGGAACACTGTTCGACGAAGCGCAAATCGTTTCGGGGTAACAGGGGGTTCTCAGCATGCTCAACGGCGCGTCAAAGACTGTCCCGTATCCACTAAAATGCAGCACACCAGTATTCTAGCGTGGTCAAAAAGAACTGCCACAAATTGCTTAGCGTCACAAAATAATTGGTCTGAATCTCCGCCTAAGTTTGATAAAAACCGGCTTGACAGGATGACGCATTTCGATACACTTCTAATTAGATATGTATCTAAATACCGACTTATCGAACATGCGAGGTGTTCTCATGCTCACCAAAGATCAGGTCTTTCTACTCGGCAAGCTTAAGGCGCTGGCGGATGAAAATCGCTTGCGGTTGTGCGGTTGGTTATCAGAACGCGAATACAATGTCAGCCATCTGGCGGAGATGCTCAAGGTGACCGAACCGACAGTTTCGCATCATCTTTCAAAACTGCACGGAGCCGGGTTGGTAACGCTCCGATCCGAAGGCAACCAGCGTTTTTACCGGGCGAACAAAAGCGGGTTTGATGCGCTGAAACGAGAACTGGATCAACTCGATCAACTGATGAATCGCGCCGAGTCGCCTACATCAGATGATTCGTGGGCGGATGCGCTGCCGGAAAGTTTCACAGCGGCGGATCGAAAACTGCTGCGCGAAATGACGTTTAATGGTCAGCTCAAATTTCTGCCGACGATGCGCACAAAGCGCTACCGTATCGAGTTGATTCTGCGCTGGTTGGCGACGATGTTCGTGTATGATCGCACGTACACAGAACGCGAAGTCAACATGATCATCGCCAACGTCCACGAAGATTTTGCGACACTGCGGCGGCATCTGGTGGATTACGGCTATCTACAGCGGGAACGGAACGGGCGCACGTATTGGCTTGCCCCCGCCAAGGATTTTCCGGAGTACACACCAGCACCCGATCTGCCGGATCAAGAGGATCAAGAATAGGGAGAACTATGGCGAAAATCGAACGATTTGCAGAAGTTGCGGATGAAGTGATCGCCGCCGCACATACACAGGTTTGGTGCAGTGTTGGCACGGTTGATCCACAAAACCGCCCGCATGTCCGGCTGCTGCACCCGATTTGGGAGCGTGTGGGCGATACGGCGATCGGTTGGCTGCTTACCAGCCGGAACAGCCCCAAAGCCGATCATCTCGCACACAGTCCATACATGAGCCTGTGTTATGACCGCGATGTGATCAAGCCGTTCACGATTGACTGTCATGCCGATTGGATCGAGGATGTGACAGAAATTCAGCGCGTCTGGGATTGGTTCAAAAAAGCTCCCGCGCCGCTTGGCTATGATCCGGGGATGATCTGGAAATCAGCCGATGATCCGGTGCTTGGGCTTCTCAAGCTCACGCCGTTTCGGGCAACGCTCGGTCACTTAGGCGGGACATGGCGTTACTGGAACATCAAAGCGTAAATAAAATGCGGCTTGCAGAATTGAGATTCTGCAAGCCGCGCGACGATCTCGCCAAAATGTTTACGGCTGACCGCCCACACACTGGGTCGGGATATACGGGTTGATATAGCTGCTGACGAAAATCCGCGTCCACGATGTGCCATCCGGCGCATCAACCGGGGTCGGGCTGACGAAGAATGTCTGACCCGCGAGAACGCGACCATCACCGACGGGGTTTCCTGCCGGAACATTGTAAACCGGAACGGTACACAGCATCGTCCGCAGGACATAATCCGACGGAAGTACAGGCGCAGGGGCGGGCATCGTACACGTGTTCAGGATAAGCACCGCAGGCTCGAGATCATACGCGAATGGATCATTCGCGGTCATTCCCGAAACGGTGAAGAATATTAAGTTCGTAGAGGGTTGCAGGGGGTAGGTAATCTCCAGCTCATAGTTGGTCGCGCCCCCTGTCGGGAAAATCTCATACCAACTGACATTGGTGATCAGGTTGTACATGCTCAGCATGACATAGGGTGCATCCGTCGTACCCGATGCGCGGAACACATCGCATCCCAGATAAGTGCTGCTTGCCGTTGCAAATGCTTGTGTGGGGAGCATTTGCCCAAAAACAATAAATACGAGAACAACCACGAGCGCGACTTTAATGACAGATTTCATTATGAGTGCTCCTTGAATGCGATCCCCTCATCTAAGCATAGCAATAGTTTAGTTTCTCCACTACAAGAAATGTTGAAAATAAATTCATACTTGCCAGTTGGTTAATGATATTCGGGGTACTGCTTTTACAAATCCTAACAAAGCGGTGGATCGGAGGAATCTGCTTACATAAGACGCGGCTTGCAGAAATCATCTTCTGCAAGCCGCGCACCAAGCTAAATTCGGCGTGTTGTGGATGCCTAGTTAATGCATCCCGTCGGGATATACGGATTAATGTAGCTGCTCACAAAGATCCGTGTCCACGAGCTGCCATCGGGTGCCTCGACAGGGGTCGGGCTGGCATAGAAAGTCTGACCGGCGAGAACGCGACCATCACCGACCGGAATACCAGCGGGCACGTTATAAACCGGGGTTGTGCAGACGATGTTACGCAGCACGTAGCCGGAGGGGATGCCGGGTCCAGCGGGTTCGGGTTGGCAGTTGACTTCCCAAATCTCAAAGTAAGCACCGTTGTCCCATGACCCGTATTCGGATGCGCCTTCGCTTGAGCCGTACACCTGAAAGTACATCGAAGCGTAGTCAGCCTGTTGTTCATACGAAACTTCGATTTCAAAATCACCAGACACCGGGAAGACGGCGACGTATTCGATTGCGGTATCCCAATTGAAGATATATACGTAGATATAAGGGGATGTTGAACTGCCCGAAAACTGCGCGTATTCACAACCGATGAACTGTGAATCTACGACAGCATCAGCTTCCACTGTGTGAATCTGCCCGACAAGAAGGATGCCAAATGCGGCAGCGAGAAGAATTCGGAGGAGGTGTTTCATGTTAATAGGTGCTCCTATGGACATCAATAGATACGTAAAGGCAGCATTATAACGTTATCATCTTTTCGGTTTCAGTTCAATAGAATTCCGTTAATCGATAACTGTTTTAGGCTAAAATCTTGTAAAAAAAGGGACAAATTCTCTATACCAGCGCAGTCGATTGTCATGTAAAATCTAGGTAGTCGGAGATGTAATGTTCCATCCACGATTTGTCATTTCCGCTATGGGATGTATAGAAGGGCATGGCTGTTTTGCTGTGCCTTTTGTTTTGCACCCCACCTCAATTGTCGGCTTTTAGGGGCACTCACCAAAGGGGCTTCTGGGGCATGAAGAAAGTTTGGACCAATCGATCAATCAACTCGGATGTATCGGTAGCTCGCACACTTGACGCGAGCTGGTATCTCGACCCTCAGGTTTTTGAACTGGAACAGGAACGTATTTTTGCGCGGACATGGCAGTGTGTCGCCCGTGTGGACGAACTCGCCAAGCCCGGTGACTATCTGGCATCCGATGTTGTCGGCGAGCCGATCGTCATCTTGCGCGATGGTACGAACAAACTGCGCGCCTATTACAACGTATGCCCGCACCGCGCTGGAATCGTGGCACGCGGCAAAGGCAATCGTAAGAGCTTGCAGTGTTTGTATCACGGCTGGACGTTCGATTTGGAGGGGTGTTTACTCCGCATCCCCGGTTTTGATGGCACGCAGGAATTTGACCCCACTCAAAATGGCTTAAAAGAAGTTCGCATCGATACATGGGGCAGTTACATCTTCGTCAATCTTGACCCGGACGCCGCACCGCTGGCGCAGTGGTGGGGCGATGTCGCCAACGCGACGACGGGGCTTGATTGGAGCGAATGGCGGCTCGTCGAACGGGCGGAATACCTCATCGACTGCAACTGGAAGGTGTACATCGATAATTACGCCGAAGGCTATCATGTGCCGATGGCGCATCCCGCGCTGAACCGCGAGATGAACCTTGATGATTATTATGTCGATACGTGGCGCTTCCAGAGTACGCAGCGCGTCAATGTTAAGACGGGCGGGCATGTCAGCAAACGACGCTACCCCAACCCCGGACCGAACGACGCTATCAAATATCATGTGTTCTTCCCGAACTTCATGATCGACTGCTACCCGGATAACATTTCGTGCAACATCGTAAAGCCGATCACGCCGGAGCGGACACTGCTCACGTTTGAATGGTATTTCAAGACGGATGTTGATCAATCGGTGATGGACAGCATGGTGAAATTCGCGGACGAAGTCCAGTATGAGGACATCGAAATCTGCGAATACGTTCAGCGCGGGCTAAAAAGCCGCTCGTATGATGCCGGACGTTACAGCGCCCGTCATGAAAACGGTGTGCATCATTTTCATGAATTGGTGGTCGAGTTCATGAACAGTGATGAAATCAGGCTGGATACCAGCACCACGCCGCGCGAAAACTGGAAAGACTTCCATTCATCAAACGCAGCAGCCGGGGACTAGATTCACAACTCAACGCAAAGGCGCGAAGGCGCGAAGAAAACCCTTTGCGTCCTTGCGCCTTTGCGTTAAAGGGTTTTTTGCCATGACGATTCAACTGTTTGATTACACAAGCCAGCTAGCGAAAATGGCAGCGATGCCGCGACCGGAAAGCGCCGATCCGGTCACGGCGGCACAGGTGTTAAACGGCGGCTACACGCTCAAGGTGTACCCGACCGAGCCGATCGATCGCGTGATCGCCGGCGTGCGCTTTGTCGAGAGCGCCGATGATGCCGATACGGTCTTGGTTGTTCACCGGGGCGGAGCGGCGGCGACCGCGCACCAGATTGAGGAACGCGCCGGATTGGGTCAGCGCGTGGCATTACTCGATGTGAGCGCGGCGGATGCGAACGCATGGAGCGCCGAACATGCCGATCCTGATCTGCTTCCGGCGCTGACCAACACGATCGTGTACCTGACGACGCTCGCCGCGTGGGAAGTCGATCTTGAGCGCTTACTCGCCGCTGTGATGACGCCGATGCGCGATGGTCAAATCCATCGTTTGTTGATGGCGCGGCAAATGGTCTACTACTGGGCATGGCGCGGCATTGTGATCGACGAGGTGCGCCGCCTATTCGGGGACGAGATCGCGCCGGAATGGATAAATCGTGCGGCAATACAAACGCGATCCCGCCTCGGCGCGTATCTGATCAAGCTGCGTGGGCGCGGGCTGCGCTTCTTTATGGATCGGGTGGAATTCCCCAACCGCCGCGTCGATGAAATGCGTTTTACCCTCGTGGCGGAATCGTAAAAAAATCTATACCCTACCCCCCTTAAAATTGGGGGGCGTAGGATATATACACGATCGCAGATTTGCCTATAATGATGAATGGGTTTCGCTCAGCTTTGCCCCGCGTATACCCGATCACCTATAAAATTGATCGTGCCCGAAAACTAACTATCGCAGGAGAGCCTGCAAGGAGGATATGGTCCGGTTGGACACTGTTCGTCTGGACTCTACGCTCACCAATCCGTTTGTCGTCACACCCGCCCTTGTCCTCGATTTCGAGAACATTGCGCACACCTACCGCCGTTTTGAGCGCGCTTTTCGTTCCGCCTCTGCGCGAGGCGTGGTTTTCTACGCAATGAAAGCGAATGCCAATCAGGATGTGCTCGACCTGCTCGCCACCCACGGCTCAGGATTCGAGATCGCATCCGCGCCTGAACTTGATAAGGCGTTGGCGGCTGGCGCATGCGGCGAACAGATCATTTGCAGCAACCCAGTTAAAACCCCGTCGTTCTTGCGGCGGATGCAGCAGGTTGGCGTGTATGGTGTTGTCGCGGATAGCACCGATGAGATCGAGAAGATCGCGCACGCCGCCCCGGGGATGAATGTGTACTTCCGGTTGGCGGTTGATAACACGGGCAGCGTGTTACCGCTGGCGGGCAAGTTTGGCGTTGATGCTGAATTAGCGCTCGAATTGTTTGACCTCGCCCGTGATCGCGGTTTGAACCCGATCGGGCTGTCCTTCCATGTCGGATCGCAGTGTTTGAACGCTCAAAACTGGGTGAATGCGATCCGCGCTTGTGGTGAAGTTTGGCGCGAAGCTGAAGCGCGCGGGCATCACCTGAACTTTCTTGATATTGGCGGCGGTTTCCCGGCAGGGCACTATCACACATCGGATATTCCGACAATCGAAGGCATCGCCGATGCCGTGATGGACGCAATCGACGCTTATATTCCCGTACGCAGTGATTTCTTGTTCGTCCTCGAACCGGGGCGCGGCATGGTCGGCGAAAGTGGACGACTGCTCGCCACTGTCGAAGGCAAAGCGATCCGCCGCACCGCTGACGGCGATCAAACGTGGCTGTATCTCGATGTCGGCGTGTTCAACGGCTTGATGGAAACCTTTGAAGGCTTCCCGCCCGTTGTGCAGGTGATCGACGGCGAAAACCGCCCGCTCAAGACGTATACGCTTGCCGGTCCGTCGTGCGATAGCTGCGATGTGATCGCGCGCGGCGTTCAGCTTCCCGAAATTGGCATCGGCGATCGGCTGGTGTTCTGGGATACAGGCGCATACACAAACGAGTACGCCGCTGCTTTCAACGGCTTCTCGATTCCGCAGGTGATTGTTCTCGCACGCGAAGCAGTTGAAGAAGAACGCGTCGAAATGCTGGCGTAAGCCGCACACATAATAATCAAAAAAAGGGCGATCCGGTTTAGGGATCGCCCTTTTTGATTCTGCTAAAGCGTGCCTTTGTTTTTTGTCGCACCACGTTTCTTTTTCGGCGGCGCGGGGATCGTCGGCGCGGCATAGGACGGGAGATCAAACGGAATATCCGGCAGATCAGGCGGAAAATCGAGCGGCTCCGGCTGTGCCTTGCGCGGTTTCGTCGTGCGCGTGTGCGAAGGTTTAGACGCTTTGGAAAGCCCGTGCGCGTCCGCCTGCTCGGTCGAAACAGCGGCGCGTTTTGGTCGAGATGGACGCGAGACGGCTTCCGGCGCAATCCGGCTGATCAAGCCGTTGTAGAGTGCCAATGCGCCGCCCGTTTTGGTGTTGATGGTCAGCGCGCCTTTTTTCGCATCAATGCTGACCGCGTTCAAATAAGTGACAACCGCCTGTTCTGGCGAACGCGACATCGGCAGAATTGCCAGCGGTGAAGCAGGCTTGGTGGGATCACCGAAGCGGCGGCGGAAAAGTGTCTGCGGGCGGGCAGGCAGATCGGCGGCACGTTCTTCGCGGAATGTCGTCATCGCATACGCAACCTGTGGGTGAATATCGCCCATATCGTCGCTGATGCCGTTCATAAAATTGGCGATCCGGTTGAGGACTTCGTAATAATCGCCCGTCTCGAACAACAGGAAAATCCCATCGGCGCGATACAGATACTCAAAGACGGATCCCAATTTCGCGCTGATCGGTCGCTTCTTCATCAACTGGAGCGATTCGGGCGTGCCGTAACACCATACGCCGGGAATATCGAGCAGGCGCACAGTGAGCGTCGGTGTCTGCATCCACTCAATCAGACGGGGGACAACCGTATTCGCCGGGAACAGTCCTTCGTCGGTCAGCCGCTGCGCCGTCGCCTTAAAAACCTCGTGGGATTCCAGCCGCGCCGCTTCATCTGCGGCGAGTTTATCCTTGATCAAGTGAAGCAGGGCGGCGATAAACGTGGTTTTTCCGATGTCCGGCGCACCCCACACCGCCAATTCGATCGTCCTCGATTCGGTCATGTTCCCGACACCCTTTTTTAACGGTGATGCTACCACACCATTATCAGGCGAGATGGGGTGCAGAATCAAAAACTCCTTACCCCGCTCCTCTGCATCCTTGCGGAGCGAGAGAGAATGAGGGTAAGGAGATCAAGATTCAAGCGCGAATGATTACGCCGCACGCGCCAGAGTCAGCACACCGGAGACGCCATCAGCCGTCGTGTAGGTGATCGTCAGGGTATCCCCTTGCACGGCGAACGTCTGCGCGCCAGCAAGCCCGTTAATCACCGTCGATTCCTGCTGCATGATCGGTTCGGCGCACGCCATCAGGGTCGAGATGATCGGGCTGGTGATCGTCAGCGTGTTGTTCTCGTAGATGAACGCTCCGCTAAAGCCGTTGCAGCCGACATTCCCGTTGACGCCGCCTTCGCTAAACGTGAGCGTCGCCGGAATATCCGCGACCGCCGCCGTTGGAGCATCCGCCGCGCCATAGCTGACCAGCGTCCATGTTCCCGCCAATCCGCCAAGTGTCGGATCGGTGTTTACAACAGGCGCGGTCACGGTCGGGGATACGACATCACCGGGATTGGCGACTGTCGGAACGCCGATCGAGAGCGAATTCATCGCATTGGTGATCAGATCGGGCGACGGGGTGAGCGCGGACGGATCAGCGTTGTCAATCGTCGCAATCGATTCTGCTAGATAGGTTCCAAAATTGGCGCTGAATTCCTCGTAGTTAAGGTCGGTCGGGTATTCTGTCGGGAAGCCCGCGACATCAACCTGCTGGATCGCGCTGATGTAATACTGACCATCGGCGCTGAGCGCCTGAATCGTGTACAGGAATTCATTAGCGAGGAACGGCGAAACATCCTGACGATACAAGGTGACATACGCGACACCGGAAAGCGATTGGGTGTCAATATAGCTGGTGCGTGAACGAATCGACTGCGCCGCCGGAAATACCGGAAGGAACGGGAGATTCTGCCCGCCTGTTTCCGGCATCACCTCAAAGGTGGAAAGATCCGGACGCTGTGCGAGAATATCGCGCAGACGCGTCAATTCCGTTTCGTAGAATTCGTAACCCGCCAGCGCCCTTACGTTGAACACCGTGATCGTGGCATCTGCCGCCGCCCAACCATAGTTGTTCATCAAATCGTCGTAGAAGAAGAAGGCAGTATGGGGTGGAACTGGGCCGCCCGGCTGCTCAAGATCGACCGGGTCGCCGGGATAATCCATCACGTTGACATTCGTGCCCAATTCCGGGCTGTACGTGAACCCAATCCCGTTATAAAGCATGCTGTTCTCAGTTTCCTGCGCCAGCACGGGAATCGCCAGCAGCGCGAGCGCCGCCAAAATCAGGGTAATCCGTTGGATCATTGCGTACTCCATTCTTGTGGTCTTACGTCCAAAAAGACGATCATACGGGCGAAATCGTTCCTTTCACCCGCCATTGCACCTATTCCCGATCAGTCCCCAAGAAATTTGTGATTTGTGTGTAAGCCTCGCTCACGCTAATTCCGTCACGCACCCAATCCCACCCACGCACATCCCCCGCCGCGACACCACGCCCCGCGACCGCGTAAGGTTTCCACAGGGTAAGCGACTGATCCGGCGCGGTGAATGGTGCGTAGCGTGCCGGATCGGTTGGACCGAGGATCATGATCGTTTTCGCGCCAGCGGCGGCGGCAAGATGGGTTAATCCGGTGTCACTGCCGATATACGCGGCAGACAACGCGGCAAGCGCGGCGATCTGCTGAAAGCTGAGATCGCCCGCGAACAATCGATAAGGCGCGCGTAAATCCGCCGTGAGCGCATCTAAAATCGGGCGATCACTTTTCGCCCCGATCAGCACATATGGCAGTTCATAACGCGCATACAGTTGGTTAGCGAGTTCGGCAAGCTGATTGGGCGGGTAGCGCTTCGAGTCCATCACCATGCCGGGGTTGCGTCCGCCCGCCGGGTTGATCATGATGAATCCGCGCGCAAATGCCGCGTCATCGGGCAGCAGACGCCGCGCTGCGCTGCGCTCAGGTTCGCTGATCGGCACATGCGCGTAACAGCCGCTCGTATCGAGTCCGAGCGCACGCGGGACATCCAAGTAAATTTCACCTTCGTGACGGATGACATCGGGATCGATGGCTGCGCGAATGTTGTAACCGAATCCGCGCCCATTGGAGTCCAATCCGGCGCGGCGCGGGATGCCTGACAGCCAAACAGCGGCGCTCATCAATGGGGATCGCACCAGCGATACCGCAAGATCAAAATGCCCGCCGCGAAGCTGACCCACAAAACGCGCAAACCCGCCGATCGATTTGACCGGAAGCGCCGCCGCCCCTGTATCCAAAATCGCGTTGAGATCGGGGTGATGTTCGACCGCGTGCCGTGACCATCCTCCCACTGCCCATGTGATATGGGATTGCGGGTAAGCGCGGCGAAGCGCCGAAAGTACCGCCGTCGCAATCACCACATCACCGATGCAGCAGGGAAGGATTAAGACGATACGAGAAATTCGCTGCGCTTCGTTCTTCATCATGCCGGAATCATTCACGTTTGCTCATCCGCAGAGAGTGTACCTTGTTGAGGCTGAATATCACTCACTTTTGTGCGGTTTTGCCCCGGCGTATTCGCGGCAGAGACGATCAAACAATCCGCCGATACTGCTTACGGGTTGGAATCAACCAGATCGTACTGGATCGCAATACTCACTGCCTGCGATCGGTTCTCGACTTGCAGCTTACGATAGATATTCGTCGTGTGCTTTTTCACAGTCGAAAGCGCGATCTGGCGATCATCGGCGATCTGCTGATTTTCCGCACCCCTAACCATTTGGCGCAGGATTTCGCGCTCCGTCGGGGTCAATCTGCGCGCCGCCACCAGTACCGGATGCGTCAGCGCTGCGATCATATCGGGATTCTCATACGTTTCCCGTGCGGCAATCCGCGTAATCATGTTGACAAGATTGACGCCGTCATGGATGGTATTCAGGTAGCCCCGCGCCCCCGCGTTTAATGCCGCCGCAATATAGGCTGGCTCGTCGTTCAGCGTATAAAGCGCGATTTCAACCTTGATCCCGCTTCGCAGTCCCAACATCAGCAGTTCAGAGATTGAACGCTGAACCATACCCGGCTTTTCCGGTAGGTTGTAAAGAATCAAGTCGGGTTTCGTCTGTACAAGCTGTGCCGCAGTTTCGGCAAAGGTTCGCGTTGTTCCCACAATACGAATATTAGGATATTCCGATAATGCACTAGAAACCGCTAGCTGCATTAATGGCTGACGATCAGCGATTAGGACTGTTACGGGTAGGGATGTCGCCATTGCCATAATCGAACCTGTCCTTAAGAAACGTGTGCCTACGGCACTTTCAGCAATAGAGTTGGTGAAATGTGTCCCGCAATAAAAGTAACGTTTTTCTCATATTCCCTTGCCAAACGTGAATGGTACGTGAAAACAACACAAAAAACTATAGCCAATTCATGAAATAATATTCACTTTTTGCGTCGGTTTGGAGGGGATTTGTCCCTTCCCTTGTTGTTATATCGAGAAGATTATCTGACTCGTACAGGATCGTCCGTTGGGGTCAAACTGCTGTG
>CALBRY010000638.1 GCA_937927665.1 uncultured Chloroflexota bacterium | reverse complement strand
GAATAGCGCAAGCGCACAGTTTGACCATGTGCGTCGATTGAGCGAGTCTTCGCTTGATCCGGGGACAAGCGATAATTCCCCCGCCGCTTCACCGAATGGTGAAAGCGTGGTGTTTTCATCGCAGCGGCTGCAAATTCCGCAACTGTATACTCTGAGTGTCGGTGGCGGCGTTAGAGTTCGCCTGCTGCGCGATAACACTCGCCCCGAATCCGATCCAACATGGCAACCCGTGGAATGTGCAGCAGAAGGAAGGGCGGAGGCGCAGTGAACAGATTATTCGACATTCGCGCGGTGACCAATGCCATCTATCTCGATACCAACCGGATGGGCGAGACATCCGTTATTGTCACCAATCTGACTGATGACCTGATTCATGGTGAGCTTCGTGTATCCCAACTCAACTTGCCGGAAGACTCGGTTGAGATTGTGGACGCGCAGCGGCATTTTGATGCACAAGAAGCCCATCAGTTTATCGTGCGGGTTCGCCTCCCTGCCGGAATGGAAGGCGGACGCTACGATTTCCGAATTGATGCGATCGATCTGGCTGCGCCGGATGAGACATTACAGCCCGGTCCGCTGATTTCTTTTGCGATCGCACAAGCGCCATCGAATCCTATTGGTATCGGTATCGGGCTGTTGATTGTCGCGCTGCTGCTGGTTGGCGTGGTTATCGGCGCGACGCTAGCGCTTTCGCAGAACTCGAACAGCTTTTCGACGGCAAATATCGCGTTTACGGCAGTGCTGCAAAGTCAGGATGAAATCTTCGTTTTTGACCCTGAAGCGCGGCAAATCCTGAACATTTCGCAAAATCCATCGTTGGATCGCTCTCCAAGTTGGAGTCCGGATGGTAGGCAGCTTGCATTCGTCACCGATCGCGGCGGGCGCTGGCAAATTTACATTCACGATATGGACGAGCCGCTTGGCAGCGCCCAATTACTCGATGAAGCGATTCTCGATGTGACCGAAGTCGCATGGAGTCCGGATGGGCGGCATATTGCGTATGTCACGCAATCAGGCGGTACGTGGCGGCTTTCCTACGTACAGGCGGATGGGACAAATCCGATTACGATCCTTGCATCCACTATCCCGATCACGTCGATTTCGTATCTAAATTCGCAGCTTATTTCGTACATGCTATCCGACGAATTCTGGATTCGTAACGTTCGCAATATCTCGGTTATCGGCACGGTTCCGATCCATTCGTTAGTCGATGGGTTAGTGCAATCTGCGCGGTGGTCGCCGCGCATCAGTTCGCTCGCCGTAACTGTTATCGGACAAGATTCATCTGCCATTTATCGAGTTGATTTTGTCCAAGAGATCGACGGACGTATTCACCCTGCTGAATCTCCTGTTACCGTACTCACGCGCGATAACGAAGATCGCAGCCCGTCATGGTCTGCCGATGGGCAGCGCATCCTTTTCGCCTCGACCACTCGCCGTGATGGGTACCTGCCGCAGCTCTATTTTGTGAGCGCATTTCCAAGCAGCGACGAACCGCCCGTGAGCGCTATTCCGATTACCGATACGTTGGGGATATTTTTGCCTGTGCTTCAGCAGGAGCGATCCGGAAGCTTTTTGATACCCACTGTCACACCCATACCGACCGCGACTCCACTACCGACGTTTGAGGCGAATGCAGCCGCGACCGGAACGGCGGTTCGTTGATGAAAACCCGGCAGCGACTCGTGATCATCGTCTTGATCATCACGATTGTGTTGTTTATCGCGTCCATGCTGGTGGGTGCAAACGGTGGACTCCCATTTGATCTGGAGGCGTTCGATTTCGATGGGGTACGCCAAAGTTTGTTTGGCGATTCGGCGCAGATCAGCGCCTCCGATATGGAAATTTCATGCCTAGATGAGGAAACCGGAGCGTTGAGCTTTGATGGCAGCTGCACCCTACTGAACGAGAGCGCCGAAGAAGTGCCAAGCCCGGATAATCCGCGCGGACTCGGCATCCGCGTATGCGAAGGCGCATTTGAGATCGTGTTCGAAAATTCCGAAAAGGGTCTCCAGATCGATACTGCCCTTCCCATGGATGACGGCGGAGAGCAATTGGACTTCAACGTTTTTCATGAAGGAGATACCGAAATCAACCTGAATTGTACCAGCAGCCCATGTACTGCCGTTTTAAACGACGCTGCGTGCCCGGAAAATCAGCCCTAGCACTTTGATCATCGAGATGATCGCCGCAATCAGGAGCGGAATTGACCAGATCAAGGCGCATAACGCGACGATAATCCCGGCGATGGCGTCGGTGATGCTGACCAGAATACCGGGAGGGAGATTTTGCAAAAAACTGACCACAATGCTGCCAATCAGCGACGAGAGGGCAAGCAAGACCAAACCGATGCGCTGCAAAAATCCCTGATGTGCCAGCGGAATACAGATGATTGCGGCGATCTTAAACGCCATCACGACGACCAGCACAGCGCTCGTCGCCGATCGGTCAAATGAGCCGTACACGATTAGATAAATGATGGTGCCAAACGGAACGGCAAGGAGGAGAACGATCATGGTCAGCACAGCGGCGATCGTCAAGAAGATCAAACCGATCGCAGCGAATAGGATCATCAGTGAAAACAGGCAGGTAACATATCCCTGTGCCTGTGCTTGTACTTTTTGAGGAATGATCAGTCCGGATGCGATAGACAACAGTGTGAACGCGAAAACACCATCCAGCAGCGCCAAATAAGGAACGCCGTAGCCGGGCGGTTCACCGTAAGCTTCGCGGACAGCATCAGGATCACGAATGGTTTGTGTGGTTTCGCCGAGAAAGTCCGAATCGCTTAAAAGATCGTCAGCAGTAATGGTCGGGGGCGCAGGTAAGCGGCGCAGAAAGTCGCCAATCGGCGTGGAGTTGACGAAGGAAGTACCGCCAATTTCGGTAAGCACCGCAGCAATCATGAAAATCACTGCAAGTACGAGAAAAGGGGCACGAATACGTCCCATGAAAGGGTTCTCGCTGCATCAGCTTGAGAGTGATGAGTGTAACGTGTAGTGAGAGTGGTTGCAATTTTGATGAAAGGGACGAGAGATGCTTGGAAAACTTCGTCAATTGTTTCTACGTAGAGGGCGAATTATCCTCCTTATCGGGCTGCTCGGACTCGCAGTCGTCATGATTGCCGTGGTATTCCTGCTGCTGCGTCCACAGGATGCGCCCCCGGAAACGCCAAACGATTTCGTCATCCATGAAGAACCACTCACCAATTCGGTACGGGTAGTCACTGACTCTTTTTGGCAGGGTGGAACCATTCTCGCGCCGTCGAATATTCCGCAAAATACCGTGAATATTCCGCTGGCGTGGTGGTTGCAGCCCGCCGGAAATGTTCCGCTCACGCGTGATTTTTATATGCCAGAGGTACTTGGCAGGAGCACATCAAGTAGTGTAGAGATCACCGCTGTACGCATTCGTGCCGCATCGTTACAGCCTGTCGATGTGCGGTTTGCGATCAACAACGTGCTGATGTTCGATAACACAGTCTCGGTGACTCCAGAAGGCAGCGAGTTTGTGCTGACTGATTCGGCGCGATTGGCGACCCTTTTGCGGGGAGGCTTAAATACGCTTGGGGTTCAATTTACGAATCGGACGGTCACGGTGAGCGGTTTCAGCGCCGCCGTTGAGATTACGTATGCCTTTTCAGCTAACCAGTTGATCCGTGTCCAAATCCCTACCGATACCACATGGTATCTCGATCAATGTGTTGTGCGTATCACCTCACAAAGCGACACACAGGGGTGTCCGACTGCCCCCACCCTTGAACCTGTCGTGCTTGACCCATTTCGCCAAGTTGCAGTGTTTGATCCTCGTTTCCAAGCGGAAATCCGAACGCTTGAGATATTTCGCTTCACCGGGGGATTCGGTCAAGAAGAATTGAGTCGGCGGATTTTTGAGCAGTACTATTCGCGTGATTATCCAATACGCTTGGCGCGAGTCTCGACAGGGTTGATCGTTGATCCGCCCGCACAGCTCAATCTGATCAGCCGCTATTTTGTCTCGCAATCAGCGGGGAGCGCCGCGCTCCAGTTCGAAGACTCGACAGCAGTCGAAGCCGTCTATTTGAACGGACGACGTTATACCACTTTCGACAATCTCGCCGTGAACAGCGGAAACAATCGCTTTGATATTCTGTATCGAAGTTCGACAGACCCTAGAGTTGGTGTCGTTCCAATACTGACGATGAATGAAACCGAGCAAGCATTGGTGCGGATCGATGGACTATGGCACGATGTCCGCACGGTTCAAGTGATTTTCTCTCCTCAGGTATGGGCGAATCCTTTCCCCGGTACAACATGGATTTGGAATGCCAACGACGATCAAAGTGGGGAATTCTTTGGGGGGATGTGGACAACGTTCTCGCTGCCCGAACGCGCCCTCGTTGTTGATGCCGCGTTTAATGGCGGATCGGACGATGGTATTCTTCATATTTACGTGAATGATCAGCGCGTCTATCTGAGCGGGAATCCGCGTGACGAGTTCCGCACAACACGCCGCTATCCGCTGTCTCCGGAGGGGTTCACACCGCTTGATAACGTGATTACCTTCCGATATGTCAATTACGGGGGACCTGCTGCGATCATGGGGCTGGTCGAAATTGTCTATTATGTGCCCACCAACATTGATTAAGGCTTGGTGGGAATGAGGGGAAGCGCTTAACCGCTGTGTAAACTTGCTGATTCTAAGGACAGGGCATGCCCTGTCCACCACCCCTTCTGTCCCATTATTTTGATGCCGGACAAAAAATAGAATCGATAGAGGATACGAGGCTGAAATCGAAATGCCGCAGCGATTGAGAATTGTCCGCACAATGTTTCCTCGAACAATTTTGCACCTATATCAGATTTTGATTCTCTGTACCTTCTGATTGAATACGCTCAACCGAAAGCACCGTGAGACTGAGCGCATTCAGGCGATTAAGCACACCCAGAAGCGCGGCTTGATTCGGAAATTCGCCTTCGATCAAGCTGTCTGAGTGCTGAATCCGAATGGTCAGCCCGTCAAACCAGTCTGACCAATCGGGTGATAGGACGCCGGAAACGCGGATGCGATATGTCTGATGACTCCACATCATCCAGTCCCTCTAGCGAACGTGAGTACGAAAACATGAATTGGGCAGATTAAGCCGCACTGCGTTTCATGATCAGTGCGAGTCCGATTCCTACCAAGATCACCGGCACAATCAGGTTACTTGCAGAGTCGAACAGGAGAGTCGCGCCGACGGCGAACAGTGCCGCGCCGGGGATGATGGAGCGGCTCGATTTGTCACGATAGGCGCGAAACAAGGTCAGCGCTCCAAGGAATGCCAGTATTGCACCAACAACCTGATCCCACTGAGCATTACGAATGAATGGCAGCGCGTCCTCTACTTGATTCCAGAATGTGCCGTCGGGATCAAATAGGAAAGCAGACGCAACCAGCAAAAGCACAATCCCTACGCCGATCTTGCCGATACGCCCTTCGGTCTTTTCACCGCCGCTCAGACCATCAAGCAGAAGCGCTATACCCGGAAGCGCGATGAACAATGCCCACCAGTTGAAATCGCTGGGCAAAGTGCCGGACTGCATCAAAAGCACCACAATCCCCAAGCCGATCAATACTACTGCGAATATCAGGCGACCGCGATCGTTCTGCGGCTCATTCATTGCTGTATCTCGTCGTATATCTGACATTGTGTGGACTCCCTGCACTCAGTAGCGCAATAGGTCGTGTGCCATTCCGTTCTGTTTTCAGCATACCAAGCGCGCGGGTGAGGTAGAGGTCACCCAAACGGGTGACAAATGCCGCAGATCGACAGGATCAATGCAATTGATCGGTCTAGAATAAATATTCATACGATGATAAAAAACGAGGGCAGGATGCACACGCCAACTGCACTTTTGCACACGAAATTTTTCATTCCCCCAGCACTGTCGGCGGCAGTACATCGAAAACGATTGGTCGCTCGTTTGAGCGGCGGAAGCGCACGCTCACTCACCCTGCTCTCGGCGGCGGCAGGTGCAGGAAAAACCACCCTGCTCCGCGAATGGATAGACGCCGAACATCCGCGCGCGGCGTGGCTTTCATTGGATGAAGGCGATAACGATCCGACACGCTTCTGGGCGCATGTGATAGGCTCCCTTCAAACAGTTGTCGAGTCAATCGGCGAGGCGTGTTTACACGCGCTCCGATCCCCGCAACCCGTTCCGCTAACCGCCGTGCTTACGATGCTGCTCAACGATGCCGCGCCAATGCGTGAGCCGCTAACGCTTATTTTTGACGATTATCATGTCATTACCGAAAAAGCTGTTCACGATAGTTTGGCGTATTTTCTGGAACATCTACCGCCATCCTTGTTCATGATCATTGCCACACGAGTCGATCCGATGCTGCCATTGGGTCGCATGCGGGCACGCGGAATGCTCACCGAACTACGAGACAGCGATCTGCGCTTTACCTATGATGAAACCGCCGAGTTTTTGAACAACAGCATGGGGCTGCATTTATCCCCCACCGATATGATGGTACTTGAGTCGCGCACCGAAGGCTGGATCGTCGGGCTTCAGTTGGCGGCGCTGTCACTTCAGCGCCTTGATGATTCTGCCAGTCGCACCCGATTCATCAATCGATTTGCGGGTGATGATCGCTACATCCTCGATTATCTGGCTGCCGAAGTGCTTCAGCGCCAACCCGATGAGATTCAGCGTTTCCTGTTGGACACATCAATTTTGGAGCAGTTATCCGCCCCGCTGTGCAGCGCTGTGACGGGCAGCGCACATGCGCAAGCCATTCTCGAAGGCTTGGAGCAGGCAAACCTGTTTTTGATACCGCTTGATAACCGCCGTGACTGGTATCGCTATCATCATCTATTCGCGGACTTGCTTCAGCATCAACTCCGGCGGACAGATCCCGGACGTGTCTCTGTACTGCATGAGCGGGCGTCTCAGTGGTACGAATCCAGAGGACTAATCCCGCAAGCGGTTGAACATGCTATCACCGCGGGAAACCTTGCAAACGCAGTACGGCTGATTCTGACCGTTCACCATGCGATGATCATCATGCATGGTGAGCCATATACCCTGCTGCGCTGGATTCAGATGCTTCCAAAAGGCGCGATCGATCGCTATCCCGAATTAGGCATCGTACATTCATGGGCGCTGGTGGCGATGTCTCAGCCAGAAGCGGCGCGGCGCGTACTAGAAGCGGCACGCGCCTCAATGGCAGAGCCTATCCCGCTCCCTATGCAGGGGGAAATCGCTATGTTGTTGGCGACAATCGGAGTCATCTCCAGCGATGCAGCACTCGTATTGGAGAACGCGCCGATTGCGGTAGCACTTACGCCGGAAGAGCCGCGCATGGAACGCAGCTATGCGCTGTGGATGATGGGACAGGTGTATCGTTTCAAAGGTGATGCGGTGCGTGCCGAAAGAACCTTCGCCGAAGCCGCTCGGCTCGGTGAAGCATGCGAAAGTCATTTTGTGGCGACTATGTCGGCAGGGAATCGCGCTGATCGATTGATCGAACAAGGAAAACTGCGCGCGGGTCTGCACGCACATCGTCAATTACAGGAACGCGCGATGCGAGATGGTAGGAATCCTCCATTTATCATTGGCGATTCACTCATCTGGTCATCGTTTGTAATGCTCGAATGGAACGAACTAGATGCGGCTGAAGCAGACATCGCCCGCGCGCTAGAAATCAACCAGAATGTTCTGATAGAAGCCTCCATCACAGGCAGGCTGAATCGCGCCCAGATCGCCGCTGCCCGCCGCGATTTTCAAGCGATCCCTATGCTGATTCAAGAAGGCATGCAGATGGCGGAAACATATCATTTGCAGCACATGGTTACGCGCGTAGGTGCGTTTCAGGCGTGGCTTGATCTGATGCAGGGCAACCGCCAAGCTGCTGAATACTGGCTTGAATCGCAAGGGTATCCAGAGATTTTGCAGCGCGTGTTTGATTCGCTGGTACTCCTCATCATCGCGCGTATTTTGGCTGCGGCACACAAGATCGATGACGCCTGTAAGCTGTTGAACGTTGTCCGCACCACTGCGGAGCACGGCGGGCGATTCAAAGTCGTGATCGAAGCACTTGCGATCGAAGCGCTGATACATCAGGCGAATTGTCAGACTACCGCCGCGATGCAGACACTTGAAAGAGCGCTCGTGCTGGCAGAACCGGAAGGATTCTTACGCGTGTTTCTCGATGAAGGCGAGCCTATGGAAGCACTACTCCAGCTTGCGCGCAGACAGAACATCGGACAGCAGGAATATATCCGTCACCTGCTGCGGCAGTTTTCGAGCACCACCCCGCCGACTGTAAAAAGCCTACAAACTGAAGCACTCAGCGATCGGGAAACCGATATTCTGCGTCTGCTGGTGCAGGGATACTCGAATGTCGAAATCGCTGAACGGCTTTATCTTTCTGTCAACACGGTCAAAACGCACATGAAACACATTTATGAAAAACTCGATGTCAAGAATCGGGTCGAAGCCGCAGAACGAGCGCACGAACTTGGACTCCTCCCATAACGGATGAAAATCACCCGCGCCTTCACCCGTTTGGGTGACGAAGGATCACCCCTTGTTCCTGCTATCGTAAGGGCAACGACAGCGCAAAGGAGTACGGAATCATGTCTGTGAAAACCGATCCACAATCACAACCTAATCATCCAACCACCGTTGATCTCTTCAGTTCCGGGCAAACCAAAATTCTCGCCGCGCTGATTTTGATCGCGTTGGGCGGTGTGTTCCTGCTAATGCAGTCGGGACAGATCGAATCGGACAGCCCATGGTGGGTGATCTTCCTCGCAATTCCGGGGGTCATGCTGCTGTACACCGCTTTTGTCACGATTCAACAAGCAGAACGCGTAACATCTCTTGCACTCACGCGGCTGGGAGTTGGCTTGGGGCTGTTGGCGCTTAGCGCAATCTTCGTTTTCGACCCAACATGGTCCTTTACCCGAAATTTCCGCCTTGACTCAGTCTTCCCGTTCTTGAGCGATATCAATTGGGATAACGTCTGGCCCTGGTTCATGATCGTCCCCGGCATTGGTATCCTATTCTATGGGATCCGACAGCGATCAACCGGGGAAAGCATCGTCGGCGGCGTATTGATCGTGGTCGGGTTGGTATTCATCTTCAACATTTCATGGGATTTGGTGTGGCCCCTCGCGATTGTAGCAGTTGGCGCAGCGCTTCTGTTAAGCCCATCGCGTAAGTAAAGCATCTCAAAGTGAGCCGCGATGCTGTTGATACTTCAGCATCGCGGCTTTTTTGTGTCACCGCCTTGCGCATCTTCATCGAAAATCGAAAGGGTTATTCTGTGGCTACCGAAAACCCGGGTCACATGTCACACGTTCACGATAAACTCGCATTCGACCGACTCGTGTTTTTTAGCGATGCTGTACTCGCAATTGCGATTACGTTGATGGCGCTCGAAGTCCGAGTTCCAGAAGGCGCGCGGTTGGCTGATGCGCTCGACATTCTCTCCTCAAGGTTAGTGATGTACGTGGTGAGCTTTCTTGTGATCGGCGTATATTGGGCGCTGCATCACCGCTTATTCCGTCTGATCCACACCATCGATGGGCGTCTGATCTGGTTGAATTTGGCATTCTTGATGTTCGCCGCACTGGTTCCTGCATCGACATCTCTGCTCCGCGAGTATGGCGGTCAGCGAGAGAGTGTGATTGTGTATGCTGTATCCGTGACCCTGCTCGGCATGACAGAATTTCTCATCTGGGTCTACGCGCAAAAACGCGAACTGCTTGAGGAAATCAGCCCACGGGTTACACGCTATATCGGGCTGCGGATTCTCCTTGCCCCAACAATCTTCCTCGTGTCAATCCCGATTGCGCTGCTGAACCCTCTCGCCGCAGAGCTTTCATGGATATTCATCGCGCCGCTGCATGTTCCGCTGCGACACTTTTTTAGAGAGGAACATCGCGAACGAAGCGAAATATATGGAGAACGTCCGGGTTGATCAGTGCGAAACGGCGTGTAGGGTGAAATGAAACGCGGTACCTTTCCCGTAAATACCGTCACTTTCGATCCATACCCTACCGCCGAGCTTCGTCACAATCGTTCTGACAATGTGTAAGCCTAATCCGTGTCCTTCGATCTGATCTTTATGGCGTTCTAGGCGCGAAAACGAGTTAAACAATCGCCGCTGTTCCGCAGGTGTGATCCCATCCCCGTTATCGCGGATTGTGTAATGCACTTTCGTTCCATCTAACTTTCCGCTGATGTGTATAACAGGCGGATTTCCGCCATATTTGATGGCGTTGCTGATTAGGTTAACCCACACTTCTTCCAGCCATTGAGCGTTCGCAAGCGCGGGCGGGAGATGACGAACGTCAATGACTGCGCCGCGCCCTTGAATTGTCGCAGCAAGGCGTCCTTTGACCTCATCAATCACGGCGTACATATCAACGGGCTTGGGGGCTAGCTCTTGGCGGCGGATTCGCGCAATTTCGAGCAGGGTATCGACAATCTGAACCGCTTTTGTCGATGCGTTAAACATGATGTTGGTCAGGGTTTCGATCTGAGTAGGATCAAACTCACTGCCATAGTGCATCAGCATTTCACTGCTCGCTTTGATCAGACTCAACGGATTCTTCAGATCATGCGCGACAGAATGTGCATACGCATCCAGATCAGCAATGAGACGTTCGTGCTCTTCTAATTTCTGGCTCAATGCTTCCTCTCGGTGAACCGCCGCTTCACGCTCCAATCGTGCAGTCTCCAGATCATGCAGCGATTGAATCGTCTTTAATCGAGCGTCTGCTTGTTCGTTGAACAAACTCTCACGCGTCGCATGATATGCTTCGTAATGAAGCAAGGCGGTTTCGAAATCCCCTTTTTGTTTCGCAAGTAGATAAAGCTGTTCGTGCGTCTGTGCAATTTCGGAACGCGTCCCTAAAGGCTCAAACAGCGCTAATGCGGCGTGCAGGTGCGAATACGCCTGTGTAATATCCTCCTGTTCACGATAAAGAATACCGAGATGAAGATTGATCAACCCCTCCCAAAGATCCCCCTGCATTCCGGCGGTCGTTTGGCGGGCGCGGTACATGATTTCACGAGCTTGATCGTAATCGCCAAGCTGTTGATGGGCTTTTCCGAGCATCAACAGCAGGGTATTGTGGATAGGGGCATCAACCGACATGCAATAAGCAATTCCAGCCTCTGCGCTTCGTTTAGCAGCACCCGGATCATTCCGGTTCAAGTGAATGAAGGTGAGGTTATCGTAAACATTCAAAATATGGCGCTGACCCTCAGCAGCAGCCATCACTTCTGTCCCTTCCAGCGCAGCCAAGCTTTCTTCGAGTGCGCGATCCCACTCTTCCATACGGATATAGATCGCGCCGATATTCGCACGCACAACAGGCACGTAAGCGCGCAGTCCATCCGCTTCACTAAGTCTAAAAAAGCGTGTGAACAATTCCAGCGCTTCAGCGTAATTGCCGATCATGCCATGGATCTTGGCAAGCGTATTGAGCGCTCGATACTGCTGGATCGAATCTTCAAGCCCAAGCGACATCTCATAAGCGATTCTGGCAAACCCGATTGCGATCGGATACTCTGCGCGACGGAAATGCCATGATGCTAAAGCCTGTCGCGTATCCAATAGACCTTTGTTATAGTCGATGGCTTCGGCAATCTGCGATGCTTTAATCAGCATCTCGTAGGCGGATTGACCTTCATTTCCATCGCGCTCAAGATGATCAGCCAGTTCGATCAGAGCATCTACGTGCTGGTCTTCTGGGAGTTCCTGCTGAAGCAGAGCCTCAAGATAGCTCCGGTTCCGTGCTTGTTGGGTAGCAATCATGCCCTCACCCTGAGGAACTTTGGTTTATCAGTTATTGTCTAACAATTCTGGCTGTGATAATCATAATATTTGGAAAAGAGCCTATGTATATGTCTTTTAGCTATGTGATTAAGGGCATCAATCTGAGAAAGCATTCCGTTTGGGTAATTTGATTGGGCAAAAACGCCTAAAAACAAGTGTTGGATGGGCAGCACGCGTAGCACTACTGTATCTCATCGTGATCGCGCTCGTTCCGCCGCCGCCGCGCGCCCTGTTAGGAGCGGCTCACACAGTAGAGACGGAAAAACCGCATGTTTGCGTACACACACGCTTAATTGACGAAGTGGATGAATGGAAAATTGCTCAATCACTTCAGTATGTTCGCGAGATGGGTGCGTCCACAATCGTTGAATTCTTCCCGTGGGCGTATGTCGAATCATCACCCGATCAATACAACTGGGCGAGTGTCGATCGAATCCTTTGTCATGTTCAGAATCAAGGATTGCGGGTGATTGCGCGTATCGGCTTCGTCCCGGATTGGGCGCGCTCCACCGATCAAGAACATACCAGCACCCTTAATACTCTAACGCCGGAATTCTATGCGGATTTTGCGGAATTCGCAGCAGATTTTGCAGCACGTTATGCGGGGGTCATTGATCATTTCATCATTTGGAATGAACCGAATCTCGCGTTTGAATGGGGCTTTCAAGCAGTCGATCCGCTGAATTATGTAGAACTGCTCCGAACCGTCTATCCAGCCGTAAAACGCGCCAACCCTGATGCGGTTATCTTGGCAGCGCCGCTTGCCCCGACGCTTGAACCGCGCGGCAGTCCGAATGGGCTAAACGATCTCCTCTATCTCGAAGCGCTCTATCAAAACGGCGCGGCGAATTACTTTGACGCACTGGCGATCCACACGTACGGATTCACCCATGCGGCAGACGACCCGCCAGCCGCAGACGTGTTAAATTTCCGGCGCGCTGAACTGCTGCGAGCGATCATGATCCGATATGGGGATGAGGATACTCCCGCGTATATCACCGAAACGGGTTGGAATGACAGCCCACGATGGACAAATGCCGTTTCGCCTTCACAGCGCATCGCAGAGACAATCCGCGCATTTGAGCTTGCAGAAGAATGGGATTGGCTCACATCAATGTGTGTATGGGTTTTTCGCATTCCCGCACCCACCTTCAACTACCCGGACTATTTTACGTTGGTCAATGTCGATTTTCAGCGCAAGCCGATTTACTACGCGCTCCGCGCATATGCGCGAGGTTTCGCGCAGTCAGAAATGTTATGGCTTCCACCGCCCGCCGAATAAGTCAACTGCTCCCGTTTACGTGGGTGTGGTGGATTTTAGGAGCACTGCTGCCGCTTGCAGCATTTCCGCGCACCCCTTCTCCGGTCACGATCTGGGAAGCATTTCCACGCGGCGAAATTCGTGTCGGCGTGGATGCAAGTCATGCGCCATTCGCTGCTTACGTGAATGATTCACTGGTTGGAATCGATATCGACCTTGCCAGCGCACTCGCAGCGCAGATTGGCGTGCCGGTGCGTTTTGTTCCCCTCGGATTTGATGGGCTGTATGACGCACTGTATGCCGATCAGATCGATGTACTAATCGCCGCCATCCCGCGTGACACATCACGCGGCGATCGTGTCCTTTATACCCCTGCTTATTTTGAGGCAGGCATCGCACTGGTGACACCGCGCTCTAGCACAATCACACAAATGGCAGATGTATCAGGGAGGAGGCTTGCTTACGAGTTCGGATCAAGCGCGCACAGCGAAGCCGATATCTGGGCGCGGCGGATACTTCCTTTTGGACACATGCCTTATCAGTTTGCCGCGCACGCGCTCGATGCGGTAAGGGTAGGTGATGCAGACGCGGCACTTGTCGAAACAGTGGCGGCGCATTTGTATATGCGCGCTCACCCGGAATGGGATGCACATATGCCGCAAGTTGTCCTATCGATCCCGTATGTAATGGCGCTCCGCATCGATCGTCCATCGCAAGCAGTGATGATCACAGCGGCGCTGGAACATCTGCGTGAGAGCGGCGCACTCGATACGTTGATTTCGCGCTGGTTATGACCCGCCAAACGCCTCTGGACAAGCCGAATGAAGGGCGTTTATACTCGTCGCCTATGCACATTGGACTCGATGCACGACTCACCTACTACCGCGTTGGCGGTATCAGCACCTATATCCGCGAGAGCGTGAAAGCGCTTGAAGCGCTTGATCAAGAAAACCGCTATACCATCTTTCACAGCCGCAAAGCGCGCGAAACAGTCACGACACGCTTTCAGCGCGCGAATCTGTGGACGCCATCGCATCATCGACTGGAACGGTTGGCATGGTCGGTAGAACTTACGCGCTTCCGGCTCGACGTGCTCCACAGCACCGACTACATCCCACCTTTTTGGGGAGCGCGGCGGCATGTCATCACGATTCACGACCTGTCATTCCTCCTGTATCCTCAATACATTACAGCCGATACAAAGCGTTATTATAGCGATCAGATTCGGGCGGCTGCCGCGCAAGCGGATCACATATTGACAATTAGTGAAGCCAGTAAGGCAGATATTGTGCGATTGCTTGGCGTCGCACCGGAAAAGATCACAGTACAGGCATGCGGGGTTGACGGCACATATCGTCCGCTTCCAGCCGATCAAGTCGAAGCGGTGCGCCGCGCTCATGATCTTCCGTCCGAGTATTTCTTACACGTAGGCACGATTGAGCCTCGAAAGAATATCATCGGGTTGGTGACCGCCTACCGTGAGCTCATCAACCGGATGCCGGATTTGCCGCCAATTGTGCTTGTCGGAAAACCCGGTTGGCATTTCGATACAATCATGAACGAAGTGCGAGAAATTGGTGTCGATAAGCACCTGATTTGGCGTGAGAATATCTCTCGCGGTGATTTACCCGCTGTCTATAATGGTGCGCTAGCGGTCGTTATGCCGTCGCACTATGAGGGTTTTGGACTGCCGCCGCTGGAAGGTATGGCGTGCGGAGTTGTGCCCGTCGTCAGCAATCGCTCGTCGCTCCCGGAAGTTGTCGGAGATGTCGGGCTGTTGGTCGATCCCGATCAGCCATCAATGATCGCCGCAGCGCTCGAAAAAGTGCTCGGTGACAGCAAGTGGCGATCAGAAATGCGTCAGCGCGGGCTGCTTCGCGCTGCACAGTTCACATGGGAGCGGACAGCGCGGATCGCTTTATCGGTTTATCACAGGGTTGTTTCCTGATCATGCGTGTTCTCATCATTACCTCCACTCCACCGTATCCCGCGCAGCAGGGTGGCGCACTGCGCGTCAGCGGCATCGTACACGGCTTGCATCAGCATGGGCATGAAGTCACGCTGCTCTGTTTTGTCGAAGAAGCGAATCCGGCGAAGTATGCGCCGCTCAAGGCGATCACCCAGCGAATCGAAACCGTCCCCATGCCAGCCCGCTCCAAAACGGATCGACTGCGCGATCTGGCGTTCAGTACCCGACCGGATATCGCGGGACGGCTTGACAGCCTCGATATGCGTGAATGTCTGCGCCGTCTGATCGCGGAGCAGGATTTCGACATCATTCAGTTTGAGGGTATCGAAATGGCGATCTATTTGCCGTTCGTCCGCGAACTGAAAAATCAGAAACTCACCCGCGCCGCGTTGATCTACGACTCGTTTAATGCCGAAGCCGCGCTCCAGCGAATCATCGCTGCTGTTGAGAAACGCGATATCAAGCGTCTGCCGATGGCGATCTACTCTCAGATTCAGGCGGGAAGAATTGGACGCTTTGAGCGGCAAATTTGCCAATCAGCCGATGCGGTGATTGCCGTATCTGCCGAGGACGCCGCCGCCATGGGTGAATGCGCGGCAGGCAAGCCGATTCATATCCTTGCCAGCGGTATTGACACCAGCGAATATGCTACTCATCCGCAAAAGCTCGACCTCGGTGAACAGGTATTGGTATTCACGGGCAAAATGGATTATCGCCCGAATGTGGACGCGATGCTGTGGTTCACAGGGGAGGTGCTTCCCCGCGTCCAATCACGTCACCCTGACGTGAAACTTTACATTGTCGGGCAGAAACCACACACGCTTCTTGATGTACTGCGTACAAAGCCGAATATCGAGATCACGGGGTGGGTTCCGCATGTGCAGCCGTATTTGCATGCAGCAAGCATCTATGTTGCGCCGCTCCGCATGGGAAGCGGCACACGCTTAAAGCTGCTTGAGGCGATGGCGTCTCGGTGTGCTATTGTCGCCACAAACATCGCCGCCACAGGGTTAAGCGACCGTGTTCGCGCCGCGCTGTGCCTCGCTGACGATGCCGAAGCGCAAGCTGCCGCGATTGCGCGTTTGCTCACCAATGCGGATGAACGCGATCAGATGGGAACACAGCTACAGCGGTTGGCGGAACAAGAATATGATTGGCGCGCACTCACGCCAGCTTTGATCAACATTTACCGGGAGATCGGTCTTGGATAGAGAGACGCTCGTCCTGCGCAATCGGGGTATGGCGGAGGCATTCCACAGCACACCGCTCAAGCATGGCATCCGGCGTATGCTTCTGCGAGGTGCAGCGCGGCTGCCGGTCAGCAGGAGCGCCGTATCGAGTGGGATGCGTATCCTTGTCATTCGCCCGGATCATCTGGGGGACGTGCTGCTGTCAATTCCGGCGATTGAAGCACTGCGCCGCGCCTACCCTGCCGCCGAAATTCACGCACTGGTCGGGGAATGGTCAGCCGAAGTGCTGGCATATGTGGATGCGGTCGATTACGTGCTGACACTACCGTTTCCCGGCTTTAAGCGCAGCGGATCAACAAACTCGCTGTCTCCCTATGGGCTGGCACTTCATGCCTCTGGCAAACTCCGCCAGATCGGGTATCACGCCGCGCTGATCCTCCGCCCTGATCATTGGTGGGGCGCGTTGATTGCTTCACTCGCGGGTATTCCACAGCGCATCGGCTATGAGCATCCCGATGTCAAACCCTTCCTCACCCACGCGATCCCGCTGCAAAATGAGCATGTAGTCATCCAGAACGCGCGTTTAGCCGCCGCCTTTGCCAACCGCCCTAATTGGCTCGAAAATCCGCTGACCACCCTCCCCCTCCGGTTCAACGTGTCAGAAGCCGATCGCGGTCAGATAGACGATCAACTGTACGCCCGTGCTGTCAGTGACGACAAACCAATCATCGCGGTTCATCCAGGTGCGGGAACATGGGTCAAGCGCTGGGAAGTTGAAAAATGGGCACAGGTCGCAGATGCGTTGGCGAATCAGCTTGATGCCACCGTGGTTTTCACGGGCGGCGATCAAGAGCGCGATCTGGTTCAAGCAGTTCAGACAAAAATGAAACATTCCGCCGCTAGTCTGGTAGGAGAAACGAACATCGGAGGACTTGCGGCGCTGTACAGCCGCGCCCGCATCGTGCTTGGGGTAGACAGCGGACCTATGCACCTCGCGTCGGCAGTTGGTACGCCAACCGTGACTTTATTCGGAGCCGCCGATCCGGTCGAATTCGGGACATGGGGCGATCCGATCCAACACCCGATACTCTTCTCAGATATTGGATGCCGCCCCTGCCGCGTGCTTGATTGGGGTAGTGATAACCCCGCGTATCATCCCTGTGTGCGTGAAATCCCTGTCGCGCGTGTGCTAGAAGCGGCGTATCGCGCGCTCAACGCTAGTCCGGAATAACAATCTTTTCCAGACCATCGGCAGGCTCAGGGAAGCGCAGCTCAAGTTTGCCCATCGCTTCAACAATCGTCCGTGTGATCACGAGATTGCGATACCATTTCCGGTTCGACGGGACGATATGCCACGGTGTATGTTCCGTGTTGCAGCGCGTCAGCGCGTCCTCATACACACGCATGTAATCATCCCAATGATCGCGCACTGGCAGGTCATCCATCGAAAATTTCCAGCGCTTATTCGGATCATTTAGACGTGCAAGCAAGCGCTCTTTTTGCTCCTCTTTGCTGATGTGCAAAAAGAACTTCAAGACCAGCGTTCCGCTTTCGCTCAACAGTTTCTCAAAAGCATTGATCTGCTCGTAGCGCTTTTCCCACACTTCACGCCGCACCAGTGAGTTCACCCGAACGATCAGCACATCTTCATAATGACTGCGATTGAAAATGCCGATATATCCTTTTGGTGGTACTTGTTGATGCACCCGCCAAAGAAAATCGTGCGAAAGTTCCAACGCGGTCGGCGCTTTAAAGGCAGCGACACGTACGCCAATCGGGTTCACGCTTTCAAAAACAGCCTTGATTGCCCCATCTTTGCCGCTCGTATCCATGCCTTGTAGGATAACCAGCAGGGCATGTTTCCCCTGCGCGTACATGATTTCCTGTAATTCCGCGAGGCGATTTTGAAGTTTCTTCAGTTCGGATTCTGCGGCTTCTTTGTTGCTTCCACCGTTGATACCGGGATCAAAATTCGCGAGTTTGACAGGCTTACCAATCGGAGGAATAAGCGGCTGTGAATTCATAAAGTGTCATCCTTTATTTGAGTCCAAGATCGTGTTCACTTTGCGGCACAGCGGTGCGTGTGACCTCATCTCGATACGTAACCATGCCCGCCGCTGCCCCTTTGATTTTGCGAACGTTGCGGCGCTCCGTGATATCGACTACCACCCGCCCCTCAGCGCGGCTAGCGCTGTAATACGCAGCGAGCGAAGCGGCAGCGTTCAAAACATGTTCGGGAATCGGGCGACCTTCGTTCTTGACAATCACATGCGAACCGGGAACGCCGCGTGCGTGAAGCCAAGTATCATATGGGCTGCCCTTATCGAAGGTGACGATCTCATTTTGGCGGCTGTTACGTCCCACCCAGATCACCAATCCGTCTTGGGTGACAAAACGCAGCGGCGCGCTTTTGGCAGCACCGGATACTTTTGTTCCGGTCTTACCACGCCACAAGCCCGCACTCTGGAGCGCCTGCTGAACCTCATCGATTTCGCCCCAATTTGCCGCCAAATCGAGGTCTGTTTCCAATTGATCAAGCAGTGCGAGTTCTGCTTCTCCATCCGCGATCAACTGTGGCACATCATCAAGCGCACGTTTCGCGCGGTTATATTTGTCGAAGTATTTTTGTGCGTTCTCCAGCGGCGTGATCTTCGGATCGATCGCGATTACCAACTCCGGTTGATCAGGTTCATATTGAGCGCGCAGCTCGGTCTGCCCCGGCTGAAGGGTATATTGATATGCAAGTATGAGTTCGCCGCTTTGGCGGAGTGTTTCCCGTTCGCGGTCATCCGTCATCGAGCTACGGAGCGAGGCTAAACGCGCAGAGGTTTTGCCCTTCGCGTCGTGCACCGTCTCACGGATCAAATTCTTTCCGGCGTTATACGCATCTTCGCCGACGGGCGCACTGTAATAGCGCGTCATCGCATCGCTGACCGATTCCGCCGCTGTCCAGCCCTCCACATGCGTGATCGGGTAAACACTGTACGCTGTGACGCCGCGCTCCGTTTCGACGAATCCCGGTTGCCATTCGCGGCGGCTCAACGGGTCAATTATCTCGCGCAGCGCACGGTGAATTG
>CALBRY010000637.1 GCA_937927665.1 uncultured Chloroflexota bacterium | reverse complement strand
GCCGCCGCTATCACCGACAAGGGCAAATTGTTGAAGTGCCACGTAAAATTGATGCGATGAGTCGCGGGCTTCGGCGCGCGAAAAATAACGGCGCGCCATTTGCTGATAATAATCACTAAAGCCGTTGAGGATCAGCGGAAAGATGACGTTGGCTGAGTACACCGCGAGATCACGATGAAGCGCCCAATCGAACGCGGCATATTCGGCAGGTTCGGCGTGCGGTTTCGGCATATCGGAGAGGCGTTCAAGCACGCTGTCGGCGTTATATTCGATGGCATCACGGGTATAGGTGGGCGCGATAAGCAGGCGAAAATCGAGTAAATTCATGATGAAACTGGGACGAATGCCGCCCTGATGCTGAATAACGCGAGTCAAGACTCCGAGGTTGCCTTCGCGCCAGAAATCGCGCACGATTGTACGCTTACCGTGATGCACAGCGATCCAGCCTTCACTTTCTAGCCGCCGAATTGCCTCGCGCAGTGTTGGGCGGGTGACTCCGGTTGTATCGGCGAGTTCGCGTTCGGCGGGGATCGGCTGCCCAATCTCATATTCTCCGGTGAGAATGCGGTCAACGATGAATTTTTCGGCATATCCAAGTGGACGTTCGAGTTGAGAGCTTGACATGATGCCTCGAATGGTAAGAGGTCTGACCAGTTCTAGTTTCATTGTAGGGAATGGCGCATTTTGTTGTCAACCGGGGTGAAAGACAATAGGTGCCAGAATCGTCATAACTCACAGATAAACGCGCACAAAAGGGGAAACAACATGACACTGACGACACAACTGCCTGATGCGGCGTCAATCGGCTCTGCGACTCTTTCGGTGAAAAACCTCGATCGCTCGATCGCGTTTTACCAGAAGGTGATCGGCTTGAAACCGCTGCTAGTTAGCGACGATGCGGCATTTATGGGCGTGAATGATCCATTTCTGATTCTGGTAGAAAAACCAAATGCAGCGCCGCAGTCGCCGCGTTCGACCGGGCTGTATCACATCGCAATTTTGCTACCCACGCGGAAAGATTTGGCGCGTTTAATCCGCCATATCGCCGTTACCAAGTACCCACTTGAAGGGTATGCTGACCATCGGGTGAGTGAGGCGTTTTATTTAGCTGATCCCGATGGGCATGGGTTGGAGTTATACCGGGATCGCCCGCGTGCCGAATGGCGCATGAACGGCGATCAACTGGAAATGGGAAATGATCCGATCGATCTCGGTGAATTTTTCTCAGAAGTCGAAGATGATCAGACGCCGTATATTGGCGCGCCCGATGGAACACGCATCGGTCATATGCACCTCAAGGTTGGGGATGCGGCACAAGCAGTTGATTTCTACACCCGTGTGATCGGCTTTACGACGATGCAGTTGTGGCATGGCGCGGGATTCGTCGCGGCGGGCGGGTATCATCATCATCTGGGATTGAATCATTGGAACAGCCGGGGTGGAAGCGCGCCCCCCGAAACCTGCACCCGCCTCGAATCGTGGATGATTCGTGTGCCGACTCTGGCGGATGTTGATGCAGCGGCGGCGCGCTGCGAAGCGGCGGGAATTCAGGTACGACGTCAAGATGGGGCGGCGTATGCCAGCGATCCATGGGGTACGGAAGTGTGCATCGACACCTGATGCGGTATAGTCAAAATGATCAGCAGATGTTTCCTATCTGATCCATACTGGAAAGTGCTGCCGGTCGAATATGTCCGGCGGCGGTCAAGCAGGGTTGAGGGTTCAGCGTGACTAGGAGAATGCGATGCAGATTGTTGACTCGCACGTCCATTACTGGGATCCAGCCCAAATGCGTCTGGTCTGGCTCGATGCTCAAACGTTGATCGATGCTCCCGTGCAGCCTGACTCCGTTCCAGCAGGTGGCAGCGGTTGGACGGTGGAAAAAATCGTCGCTGTGCAGTCGAGCGTAATTTCGCAGCAGGCGTTGGTTGAAGCCGAGTGGCTCTCCTCGCTCGCCGCGCAAGATTCGCGCATCCGTGCGATTATCGCGTTTGCGCCTGTTGAAGAAGGGGCGAATGTGCGCGCATGGTTGGATCGGCTCAAGGTGCTGCCGATGGTGCGCGGCGTTGAACGTCCGCTCAAAACCGAAGTGGCAGGGTTCGCAGTATCCCCCGCTTTCATCGAAGGCGTTCGCGCACTGGCGGATTACGGGTGGTCGTTCGGAATCAGCGCCAAAACCGAGCAGTTAGGCGATGCGACGGCACTTGCTCAAGCGTGCCCCAATGTGCAGTTTGCGCTCAATCATGCCGGATACCCGGATATCGCCGGAAAAGCGTTCGAAACATGGCGCAATGCGATTACCCCATTTGCCGCGCTTCCGAATGTGGTCTGCAAATTGAGCGGTCTGCTTGCGCTGGCGGATAACCTTAACTGGACGCCGCCGGATTTGCAGCCGTATATCGATCATGTGATCGCCTCGTTTGGCGTGGATCGTGTGATGTTTGGCAGCAATTCGCCGATGTACCGGTTGGCAGGTTCGACCTATGCGGCATGGGCTGATGTTGCGCTGCGGGCTATCAGCAAATTGGGCGCGGCAGATCAAGAGAAAATCTTTACTGGAAATGCGGCGCGTTTCTACAAGATTTAAGTGAGCAGGGTACATTCGGATGGGTGAATACGATGCGGTCGTCGTCGGATCAGGTCCGAACGGTTTTTCGGCGGCGATCACGCTGGCGCGAACCGGACGCAAAGTCCTGATGTTGGAGTCGAAAGCGACGATCGGCGGCGGGATGCGTTCGCAGGAAATCACGCTGCCCGGTTTCGTGCATGATATCTGCTCCGCCATTCATCCGCTCACGCTGATTTCCCCATTTTTCAAGACGATCCCGTTTGCGCGGCTCGGCTTAACGTGGATTTATTCACCTGTCGAAGCCGCGCATCCACTCGATGATCAACCTGCCGCGCTGATTTATCGCTCGATTGCAGAAACGGCAGAAGCGTTTGACGAGGACGGCAGGGCATATCGCCGCCTGTTCGGGACGCTCGATCAACAAGGTGATGCACTCTACGAAGAACTCCTCAGTCCGCTCAATATTCCGCCGCGCCATTTGATCCCGCTGATAATGGTCGGCTTGCCGGGTTTGCTCCCCGCCGCGATGCTGGCACGCCGCTGGTTCAAGACCGACCGGGCACGGGCGGCATTCGCGGGCATGGCAGCGCATTCGATCCTGCCGCTCGATACGGTAGGGACGGCGGCGTTCGGGTTGATGCTCGGTTTATCGGCGCACAAAGCCGGTTGGGTTTTTCCGAAAGGCGGCGCGCAGCAGATTCCGAATGCGCTCGCATTGTACTTCCGCGAATTGGGCGGCGAAATCGTGACCGATCATCCTGTGCATTCGATGGACGATCTCCCCTCAGCGCCAATCGTGATGCTTGATACATCACCGCGCATGATGGCGCGGATTCTTGGCGATCGCGTGCCGCGCTGGTATCAAACGATCCTCAACCGCTACCGGTATGGAGCGGGCGTATTCAAAGTCGATTATGCGCTTTCCGCACCGATTCCGTGGAAAGACCCGGAAGTCGCCCGCGCCGGAACGGTGCATGTGGGCGGCACACTGGATGAAATTGCCGAAAGTGAGCGCGTAATCGGATTGGGTGCGCACCCTGACCACCCGTTTATTCTGCTGGCACAACACAGCTTATTCGATACCATCCGCGCACCCGCCGGAAAACATACGGCGTGGGCGTACTGTCATGTCCCGAACGGTTCAACCGTCGATATGCTCGACCGGTTCGAAAATCAGATTGAGCGGTTCGCGCCCGGTTTTCGGGATGTCGTGCTGGCGCGGAATGTTCGAAACACCGTTCAACTTGAGGAATACAACCCCAACTACATCGGTGGTGACATCAACAGCGGCGCGCAAGACTTATTGCAGCAGTTCACGCGCCCGATCCCACAGTTCAACCCGTATGCAACGCCTGTCAAAGGCGTTTATCTGTGTTCATCAGCAACGCCTCCGGGCGGGGGTGTACATGGCATGTCTGGTTATTACGCCGCGAAATCTGCGTTGAAAAGTGACTAGGATGCAGTGTCTATCTTAAGGAGAAAGATTCATGTCAAGACCTGTTACGTTATTCACCGGGCAGTGGGCGGATCTTCCGTTCGAAGTGATGGCGCAAAAAGCCGCCGCGATGGGCTATGACGGCTTGGAACTGGCGTGCTGGGGCGATCACTTTGAAGTGGATAAGGCGCTCAGCGATGATGCTTACGTGCGGTCACGGTGGGATATTCTGGAAAAGAACAAGCTAACATGCCTCGCTGTCAGTAATCATCTGGTGGGGCAGTGTGTTTCTGATGCACACATCGATGAACGTCACAAATCGATTCTCCCTGCGCGGTTGTGGGGCGATGGCGATCCCGAAGGGGTGCGCGAACGATGCGCGCAGGAGATCGCGAATACGGCAGCGGCGGCTCGGTTGTTCGGCGTCAAGGTGGTGAACGGATTCACGGGCAGCCCGGTCTGGCATATGCTGTATTTCTTCCCGCCGACGACGGACGCCATGATCGACAAAGGCTATGCGGATTTCGCGGCGCGCTGGAAACCCATCTTAGATGTGTTCCAACAGGAAGGCGTGCGGTTTGCGCTCGAAGTGCATCCGACTGAAATCGCCTACGATATTTATACGGCACAGCGCACGCTGGAAGCGCTCGGTCATCACAGTGCGTTCGGTTTCAACTTTGATCCCAGTCATTTTATTCATCAGCAGTTTGATCCGGTCAATTTCATTAACCAGTTCCCGGATCGTATTTTCCATGTTCACGTCAAAGACTCGAAAGTGACGCTCAACGGGTGGAACAGCATTCTCGGATCGCACATCAATTTTGGCGATCACCGGCGCGGCTGGAATTTCGTTTCGCCCGGTCATGGCGATCTTGATATTGATGCGATGGTGCGCGCCCTGAACCGGATCAACTACACGGGTCCGCTTTCGGTCGAATGGGAAGACAGCGGTATGGATCGAGAGTACGGAGCGGCGGAGGCTGTCCGTTGGGTGAAATCGAGCGACTTTACGCCGTCCACCGTCGCTTTTGATGCCGCGTTTGAGAGCAAGTAATCGCAACCGCTTGATTGTATAGGAAAAGGAAAGCCGCGATGGCGGATGATGTCGGATTTATCACAATGGCAGGCGCACGCGCGGAAGGCGAAGCGCCGCGCTTAGGTGTTGGCATGCTCGGCTATGCGTTTATGGGGAAGGCGCACAGCAACGCCCTCAAGAAGCTCCCGTACATGATGTACCCTCCGGCGGCAGTGCCGGAGCTAATCGCCGTATGCGGTCGTAATGAAAGCGCGACCGCCGAAGCCGCCAGACGGTATGGCTACAAGCGCTATTACACCGATTGGCGCGAAATGCTGAAAGACCCGGAAATTCATGTGTTCGATAACGGCGGACCCAATGACGCGCACGCCGAGCCGACGATCGCCGCCGCGCAAGCGGGAAAGCATGTTTTTTGCGAAAAACCGCTGGCACGCACGGCAGCAGAAGCAAAGACGATGCTCGATGCGGTGAGATCGGCGGGTGTTCAACATATGGTCGCCTTTAACTATCGTTTCGTTCCGGCAATTGTGCAGGCGAAGCGGTTGATCGAAAGCGGCGCGTTGGGGCGAATCTTCCATTTTCGCGCTGTATATCTGCAAGAATGGATTATCGACCCGAATTTCCCGAAAATCTGGCGGCTGGATAAAAGCCTTGCCGGAAGCGGCGCATTGGGTGATCTGGGCGCGCACGTACTTGATCTCGCGCGCTTTTTGATCGGTGAACCGCGCCGCGTGATGGGCATGACCAAGACCTTTATCGAAGAACGCCCGCTCCCCGACGGCAGCGGCATGGGCAAAGTCGATGTTGATGATGCGTTCGTTTCGCTGATTGATTTTGAGAACGGCGCACTTGGCACGGTCGAAGCGTCGCGCTTCTGTCAGGGACGCAAGAATTACAACAGCATCGAGATCAACGGCGAAAACGGGACGATCACCTTCAACCTTGAACGGTTGAATGAACTCAATGTGTTTTGGGCACATGAAGACCCG
>CALBRY010000636.1 GCA_937927665.1 uncultured Chloroflexota bacterium | reverse complement strand
GATGCTGCGCCTCCTCTGTCATCAGTACACGTCACCGATGAAAACACACCGCCGCCGCTGTCCACATACACACCGATGACCGTATTCAGCGGCGCGGTGATGCTTTGTGGCAAATAATCAGGTGGCGGACTATAAACGTAGGTGTAGCTGCTTCCCGTCGTATTGGCGTTGACAGTCTGGGTGTAAGGCGGCGTGTAGCGATACCAGAGGGTGTTCGCCACCCGCTGACTGCATATCGAAGACGGATCGGTTGTGCTGGTGAAACTGCCAAACATCGAGCGTGAAACATTGTACGGCAGAGACAGAATTTGCCCGCCGGGGTATAGGTCATTCGAGACTGCCGAGTTCGTGACGACGTTCGTCATTGCATAGTAGGCATTCACGCGACCAAAACCGCTGGCAATGTCATAACCTGCACCCGGAACCGTGACATCCTGTGCGGTTCGCATCAGGCGGTCGCGCACCTGTTCGGCGGTGAGCGTCGATGTAGGCGCGTAAGACAGCATTAGACCGACCACACCCGCTGTAACAGGTGTCGCGGAACTCGTACCATTGAAGTAGTCGTAGTCTGTCGAAACATAGCCATCTGTGCCGGTGAGGTCGGTCGAAACGATGCGAACCCCCGGCGCGGTGACGTTGATTTCTGAACCCCAGTTATTGCCCCACCAGTATTCGTAATTGTTGCAGGCATCATTCGTCGGCGTCTTGTTTTGATCGCACATATTGCTTGCGCCAATAGTGATCATGCCGGGAATATGCGACGAATACGCACTCGGAAAACCAATGTCGATCTGATAGTCGTTGCCCGCCGCGAACAGCACCACGATCCCTAAACCACCGCGTCCGGTTGTGGTTGCGGTGACAATCGCAGTACGCACCGAGTCGAAGTGATCCCATGTCCAACTGTTGCTGATCGCCGATGCGTTGTGGTCAATCGCCCAGTAGAAAGCATCGGTGGTATCAGCGAGGGTGCCGTATAACGAAAGTTCCCCGCCGAGGTCGATTGTGTAGAAAATACGAATTGGAATGATCGAACACTGCGGGCAAACGCCGACGCTGCCTAAGCCGTTGTTGTGGCGCGCCGCAATCGTTCCCGTCACATTGGTTCCGTGCGCGTCTTCTTGGCGAATGAGTGCCGTATCATTCGGCGTCGGGTCGTAGTCGTCGCCGACCGAGTCATACGGATCGACAAATGCGCCGACCAGATCCGGATGGAGAAGCTGCATCCCGTCATCGAGGACAGCAATACGAATCGATGAACTGCCGCGCGTCAAATCCCATGCTTCAGTCGCGTCAATATCGGCATCGGGGGTCATGCCGGCGATATACCCCCAGTTATACAAGTGCCACGCCTGATTAAAATACGGGTCGGTTGGCGTGTATTGAACCTCAGGAGCGGTCGGGATCGGCGCGGCGGTCGATAGATCGATCGGGGTGGCGCGGTCGCTCTGACGGTCATACAGATATGAGAAGTTCGGGTGCGCGTAGACGACATTTCCGCTTTCATAATAGCGGTTCGCCATCGTCAAGGCGTTCACTCCGGCGATGGGTTGTACGCGGATGACATAAACGCCGGGGTGGAGTTCCTCGACAATTTCAGCGCCATTCTGGGCGTTGAAGGCATTGATCGCGGCTGCATCCATCGCCGGTTGAAACTCGACGATCATCTCATCGGTGAGGATGTACGTGTAGACTCCCCGTTCAAAGACGGGATTGACCCACCCTCCGGCGGGATTTTGCGCGTCTAGGCTTTGAATCGCCCCCGGTTGTTGGATCGCGGCGGCGCTGTCAACAGGAAGCAGATAGAAGTCATCTCCTGCCAACAAGCCCGGTTGTAGTGCTGGAACTTCATCTGTCAGCAGCGGTTGATTCGCTGACCATTCAGCCGCCCCTGCCAGTCCGGTCGGGAAATCGGCAGCAACCCATTGCGTCGATGGAACGAGAGGGATACGTTCCCCTTGGGCATAATAGAAATAGCCGGTATCCACCTGTGCACCGATCGGTAGTGGAGCGACGATGATCCACACCAGAAGAAGGACGGCGATCACGGAGATTCGGTGAGATTTGTGCATCAAAGCGTGTCTTTCTCAACTACTTGCAGCGCTTCGGATATAATAAACTAGGGTAGTTGCAGTAGCAATTTCATCGTAACCCAAATATGGTGATATATGCCATTGAGGGTTCGTCTGAGGGATTAAGGAGTTTCTACGTGAATCAATCTTCCTACCGCTGGCGTACAGTTCGCCGTACTGTCCTTGCTCTCCTCACCGTGATCCTGTGCGTCTCCGGCGTACTGGCTCAGGATCAGAGCACAACGCTGACTCTCATTCTCCCCGGTGCGCCGATTAGTGTCGGCAGTACATTTGATATCACGGTGCTGGTACGGTCGAACGAACCAATCGACGCGGTTGGGGTGTATCTCACGTTTGATCCTGCCGCGATTCAGGTCAATAGTATCGCCGCCGGCGCAGAATTCCCGCTTGTACTTCAAAATATCGTGAATAATGTCATCGGCACGATCGATTTTGCAGCGGGACGGCTTGGCTCGACCACAACAGGTGAAGTCACTGCTGCTATCATCACCGCGACTGCCATCGCTCCGACTGAAAATTCGCTGCTGCGTTGGGGAACGGGTGGACTGCGCCGCGCAGATGTCGCATCACGCGGAACCTCAATCCTCGATTACGCGCCGGATATGCCGATTACCATTCGCGGCGCACTAGACGAAAATGTTCCGATGGCGCTTCCTACGTTTATGCCGCCGAACCCCGAACCGATTATGGAAATCATGTTCCCGTTCCCGTTCGTGGATAACATGGACAACGGCGGATTCCTATGGGCGGCAGATAGCGGTTGGGTGCTTGAGCCTGCCGCATTAGACAGCCTCAATCAAGTGTGGCGTGGTGTGTCGCTCGATGTGCCCATCGCCCTGACGTTGAACGCGCCTATCCCGCTCCCTATCGATCAACTCGCTCAGGTAACGCTGACATCGCGCACCGTCGGGACGGGATACGCCGAACTTCAGGCACGCGTCAGCGGCGCGGACTGGATGAGCGTCGGGGTGATTCCTGCATCGCTGGAATGGTCGCCCGCCGTATTTGACCTCTCCGCGTTCGCCGGATCGCCGATCTATCTCCGCGTGCAGTGGCTTGGCAGCGCAGGCGAAAGCGCGCTGTTCTTGGATGATGTCCGCGTTGAGCCGCTGGTGCTGACTCTGCCGCCGGTTGAAGTGCCGCCCGTCGAAATTCCAACCGATGTGCCGCCTGCGGCTGAACCTACCGAACCGCCGCCCGCTGATCCGATTGTTGAGCCGACACCGGAAGTAACACCCGCCTTGTAACGGTCGATTTTTAGAGCAAAAAACGGGGCGATCGTATATGGATCGCCCCGCTGAACTTATCTACTCCGATTTGAGCGCGTGAAATATCTCGATCAAATTACCATCGGGATCACGGAAGTGCGCGGTACGCATCCCCCAATCCGGGCGATCGGTTGGCGGCGCGGCAAACGTTACCCCTTTCGCCTTGAGCGCTTCGACCGCTTGATCCACTTGATCGACCTCAAACACCAACAAAATCGCATCCTGAGAATCAGCGTGCGCCGGTTTTGACTCCGCACCTACGACTGCCGCCATCGCCCCGCGCCCAAACAATCCGAGCGAAAGCTCGCCGCTAAGCGAGAACTCCGCATACGTCGGATCGTTTTCGCTGCCCGTGCCAACTGGCAGCCCGATCACATCACGATAGAAGCGGAAACAGGCAGGAAAATCATTGACCAACAACCGAATCTGATTGATACGATGTTGCATTCGTGTTCTCCTTTAAAACGCTTCTAAATACACAGTTTGAATTAGAACAAATTTTCTGGAAATTGTCAAATAAAAAGGCGATCCCGTATGGGGTCGCCTTTTCAAGTTTACAGATGGCGTGTTTTTTACTGGCACACGCCCAACGGACTGACGTAATCGGCGTTGACCCATCCGGTCTGACCGTTATACGCCACGCGATACCATTCACCCTGCCGCGCATCTGCGTGAAGTTCCGCCATGTACGGGATCAAGGCGATCGCCGGACTGCCGAGATTGGCTTCGGCGCGCAGGTTAACGCGATATTCGGTGCGGAGCGTGCAGCTTGCCAGCGACGTGAGCATCGGTGCTCCCGGCGTGGCGAGGCTTGCGCCTGCGCTCGTCAGCACGACCGTACCGGGGGCGTAGATCACGCCGCAGGTATAGCCGCCTTCATAGAAGTTTGTAGAAAGCGGGACGGGGATACGCGGCGTGCCGGAAGCCGCCAAGTAGTACAGCGTCCCTTGACCCTTCATGCAGATCGTGATTCCCGGTGCAAAGCTGGTGATCTCCGGTACGGCGAAGATGTCCATCGCCTGAATGATACCCTGATCGACCAACCCTTGATTACCGATTGCACCGTAGTTGTACTCGGCGAACAACCGCCCATCGCGCACGAGCAGGCGACCGAATACCCCGTAGCGGAGCGGTTCTGGCACGCCGCCAAGCACGACATCGAGAATGGCGAAGTTGTACGTACTGTGCAGCGTATCCAGCGGCGTCGGCGTCGGGTAAATCGCATCGCCGGACGGGGGCGCGATCGGCGTTTCGGTGACGAGCAGCGTCACGGTGACAACTGCCGAGAGACGCACGCCATCGCTTGCCTGATACGTGAAGCTGTCCACACCCAAGAAATCGAGCGCAGGCGTATACGTGAACCCGCCGTTCAGGTCGAGTGTAAGCGTTCCGTTTGCCACACTTGTGACGAGGATCGCCGTCATCGTATCGCCTTCGGGATCGGAGTCGTTGCCCAGAACGCCCGGCGCGTTGACGATCAACGGCGTATTCAGGATCGGGTTGTAGGTATCATCGACGGCGTTCGGCGGCTGCGGCGGCGCACCAACATTGATCCGCACCGTTGCCGCGTTCGAACTTGCAGCGCCATCATTCGCCTGATACGTGAACGTATCCGCACCCGTGAAGCCCGCGTTTGGCGTATAGGTAAAGCTGCCGTTCGCGTTCAGTGTGACTGCGCCGTTTGCCGGGTTCGTCACTACCAAAGCGGTGAGCGGGCTGGCTTCGACATCGCTGTCGTTCGCCAACACACCCGGCGCGCCAACGGTGATCGCCGTCTCAAACGCGGTCGAGTAGTTGTCATTCGCGGCGGTTGGCGCATCGTTGACCGCGTTCACAGTGACGGTGACGACTGCGGTATCCGTGCCGCCGTTCCCGTCGCTGATTGTGTAGCTGAATGTATCCGTGCCGTTCTGGTTGAGCGCGGGTGTATACGTCACACCTGTGCCGCCGCCCGTGATCACCACACTGCCAAACCCGCCCTGCGTCACGCCGATTACCGAGAGCGTCTGACCGGCATCGGGGTCGGAGTCGTTGAAGCGGACATCAATCGGCACGGCGGTGTCTTCGTTCGTGGTCGCGGTGTCGTCATTCGCCACAGGCGGATCATTTACACCGGACACGGTGACGGTGACGGTTGCGGTATCCGTGCCGCCGTTCCCGTCGCTGATCGTGTACGTGAACGTATCTGTTCCGCTGAAATTGCTGTTCGGCGTGTAGGTGACATTGCTCGCCGTGAACGTAACCGCGCCGTTCGTGCCCTGTGTCACACCTGTGATCGTCAGCGTGTTACCTTCGACATCGGTATCGTTGCTCAACACTAAGATTGTGGTTGCGGTGTCCTCAGCTGTTGAAGCAGGATCATCCACTGCGTTCGGCGCGTCATTGACTGCGGTCACGTTGACCGTGACGGTTGCGGTGTCACTGCCGCCGTTCCCGTCGCTGATCGTGTACGTGAACGTGTTTGTGCCGAAGAAATTCGCGTTCGGCGTGTAGCTGACGTTCGCCGCCGTAAACGTGACTGTACCGTTTGCGGGCTGCGTCACGCCTGTAATCGTGAGCGTCTGACCAACATCCGGGTCGGTATCATTGCCCAACACGTCGATGACCGTCGCGGGATCGTCTTCGTTGATTGTGATTGTGTTATCGACCGCATCCGGCGCATCGTTGACCGCGTTCACCGTCACTGTCACCGTGCCGACGCTCGAACCGCCCGCCGAATCGGTCACCGTGTATGTGAAGCTGTCGCCGCCGTTGAAGTTGGCGTTCGGCGTGTACGTCACGCTGTTCGCCGTGAAGCTGACCGAACCATTCGCGCCGTTGGTCACACCCGTGATCGAGAAGGGGTTGCCTTCGGGATCGCTGTCATTGCCGAGCGGATTGATCGAGGCGGCGTTGTCTTCGTTGGTCGTGAGCGTGTCATTACCAACCGTCGGCGGTTGATTTTCGACCACGTCGAGCGTTACCGTCGCCGTGTTCGAGTTTGTCGTGCCGTCGTTCGCCTGATACGTGAAGCTGTCCGCGCCGATGTAGTTCGTATTCGGCGTGTAGGTGAAACTGCCGTTGGCATTCAGCGTGACCGTACCGTTTGCCGGATTCGTCACGATTACTGCTGTGAGCGGATTCCCTTCAATATCGCTGTCGTTGCCCAGAACGCCCGGCGCGGCAATCGTGAGCGCCAAATTTTCCGAAGCAGTGTAGCTGTCATTGGTCGCCGTCGGCGCGTCGTTGACTGCGCTCACGGCGATCGTCACCGTCGCGGCGCCAGACCCGAATGTGCCGTCGTCAGTCCGATACGTGAAGCTGTCCGAGCCGTTGAAGTTGGCGTTCGGCGTGTAGGTGAAGCTGCCGTCCGCATTCAGCGTGACCGTGCCGTTCGCTGGATTCGCGATGAGCAGCGCCGTAAGCGGGTTGCCTTCGGGATCGGTATCGTTGCTCAACACGCCGGGCGCTGCGATGTTCAGCGGCGTATCTTCGCTGGTCGAATAGCCGTCAGCAGTGGCGGTCGGCGCGTCGTTGACCGCGCTCAC
>CALBRY010000635.1 GCA_937927665.1 uncultured Chloroflexota bacterium | reverse complement strand
TACGCCGGGAACCACAGCCCATTGTTCACACCGAAGATCGGCGCGCGGGCGTCGTTATCCGTCAACATGCTGTTCATCAGGTAGGCGATCTGCGGCGTGATGACTTGTTCGGCTGTGCCGCGCAGGGTCGCCGGGGTGATGTCTACACCCTCCGCATCGCGGATCGACTGAATGCCGTAGATCGGGACGCGCTCACCGCCGTCTGCCAGCGTACCATACGCCTGAACCATATCAATCAGGCGAACTTCGGTCGCACCGAGCGCGGTCGGTAAGCCGAACACTGCTTCTTGCAAGAAGCGAACGCCCATGCGGGTCGCCGTCTCGCGGAACTCGTCCAGACCCATCCATTCCAGCGTCTTGACCGCCGGAACATTGATGCTTCCCTGAAGCGCGTAGCGCAGCGCCATCGGACCGCGGAAAATGCCGTCAAAGTTGACCGGTGAATACGGCGGGATCGTTTCGTACTGAACAGGCACATCCCACAGCACGGTTGCCGGGGTGTAATACTCCAATGCGCCCGTCCGGTTGATGCCTTCCAACGCCGCCGTGTACAGGATCGGCTTGATCGTGCTGCCGGGCTGCTGCCACGTATACACGTTGTTCACCTGTCCGGCGACACTGTCATTCGTGTAATCCGGGCTGCCGACCATCGCCAAAATTGCGCCGCTGCGTGGATCGGTGACTAAAATCGCGCCTGTGTTGACTGCGTTCGGCGCAAGCTGCGAAACTGCGACCCGCAGCGCGCTTTCCGTCAAATCCTGAATTGCCGGGTTGAGCGTCGTCGTGATCCGCATTCCGCGCCGGAAAATTTCTTCGGGCGAACCGAATTCATTCTCAACCACTGCCTGAATATAGTTGACGAAGTGCGGGTATTCCACATCATACGAACGCGGCGTGAACACGCGGATCTGTACGCGGGCAATATCGACCGATGCCAGCGGACCATCGACCACATCGCGCGTGACGCAGAACGGTTCTGCCGTGTATGGCGCATGCTGGAACTGCAAACAGCCGACTTCGACCTGCTTTTCCATCACTTGGAACATGCGCTGTTCCGCTGCATCCGGGTTCGTCACCGGGTCATAGGCGGCAGGCGCTTGGATCAATCCGGCGATCAGGGCGGATTCCGCGAGGTTCAAATCGGCGGCAGGTTTATCAAAGTAAAGCTGCGCCGCTGCTTCCACGCCGTACGACTGATTGCCGAGGAAGATTTCATTCAGATAAAGCTGGAGGATGAAATTCTTGTCATACTGCTGGGCGATTTCCGCCGCAATCACGATCTCCATCAGCTTGCGATCGGCTGTTGGCGTAAAGTCGCGCATCACCAAGTTACGTGCGATCTGCTGCGTGATCGTGCTTGCCCCCGATTCGATCCCGCCCGCCTGTAGATTTTGAATAAAGGCGCGCGCAATCGCCACCGGATCAAAGCCGGGATCAACGAAGAAGCGTTCATTTTCGACCGATACGATCGCATGGATCAGTTCCGGCGAAATTTCAGCGAGATCGACCCGCTGACGCGCCCCGCCGCTTCCGCTGGCGAGTTCGGCGATCACGGTACGTCCATCAGCAGCATAGATATACGCCGTTTGCGTGGTGGGTCGGTAATCCGCAAGCGCGGCGATCTCATCCTGCCACGGTGACGCGATATTGTTATACGTAACCACGCCGAGAATGATCGCACCTGCCGCGATCAAGAACAGGAGCGCTGCCACAACCGCCGTCACGATCCCGATCGTGCGGAAGGTTTGCGCGCGCTGTTCGTCTCGAGCCGCTTCATAGGTCGGCGTCATCAAATCGACATCGTAGTTTGGCGGCGCACCGGGCACGGGGATCGGCGATTCGACGCTGTCATAACCGCCCGCTGTGCGCGGATTCGGGAGCGTCACACCGCTGGCGACCGTTTCCTGACCATACGGGTTGGCGACAACCGTTTGATTCGGGTCTTGCGCGCCGAGATAAATCCCCTGTGTGCCGGGGATCGTCGCTTCGAGATCGCTCACCGAAGTGGGGCGCGGAAGCTGCATTTCTTCCGGGCGGATCGTCGATGTTGCGACGGTCATGCCTTCATCAAGCTGACGCGAAATATCACGCTGACGTGCGGCGGCTTCATCTGCCAGATACGGCAGAGATGCCCCGGTCGCACCCGTGAGCGCGGCAGGTGCGCCGCCTTCCGCCTCTTTCAGCAGCACGGATGGGGTATCGACGATCCATTGACCGTTGTCATGGCGATACCACATATCCGATTCTGTCCCCATCATCCACCAGCGCTGTTGTTCATCCAGCACCAGATGGCGGCGGAGTTCATTTTGAAGTTGATCCGATGTGATCTGACCTGCCCGGAATTGGGCACGCAGCGCGCGGATCGCGTTTTCGGCATCGTGATAGCGCTGCGCCAGCGCGATTTCTTCCGGCGTCATGGTGATCACCGGAGCGGGCGCGGGCTGACTCGGCGTGCCGATCGTTCCGGCTTCGACTGCTGCCGCTAACCGCTGGCTGTCGCTCAGTTTCGCCAACTGTTCGCGCGCGTACGCCGCCGCTTGCGATTCGCTCTCGTCGGTGACGGCAGGTTGATCGGCGGTCGCTTCGCCTGCGCTGGTATCACCCTGCTGAAGCGCCTGTAAACGCGCAAGCTGTTCGCGCGCGTACGCAGCCGGATCATCAACCGCAGCGGCGGACTCATCCGATGCGGGCATCCGCTGTTGATCCGCCAGACTGGCAAGGGCGAATAACTCGCTCATGCTCAGGCTGTCGTCTTCTTCCTCGTCTATCAAATCGAGGGCGTGCTGTTCTGCTTCCGCCGCCGCTGCCGCTTCTTCGTCGAAGGGAAGCACTTCGGGAACAGGTTCGGCTGCCGCCTCGGCTTCGATCACCTCGTCATGCGGGATGATCGATTCAACTTCCTCGGCGGGCGCTTCGGTGGACGAATCCGCCGGAGCATCTGTTTCAATTTCAAGCGTCGTCTGCGGTGGACGATGCCATCCTCCCGCCGTCTGGGGCGTGGCGCTCAAATTGCGCGGCACTGCCGCTGGACGCCAATCACTTTCGCCGCGCTCCTCTGGGGCAGGAGTCGCCTGCGGAGCAGGCTGATCAGGAGTGCGCTCCGGCACGCGCCAGCCGCCCTGAGTTGCGCCGCTGGGCTGCCGCCAGCCGCCGCTCTGGTCGGCAGCAGAAGTGCCGGACTGGTCGGGGGTATTCGGGCGGTCGGACATGCCTTCACCTCGATCGTTAGGGATAGGTTAGAGAAGTGCTATACGCAAACGATTATAGCGTGAAAACGTGCAATGCCGCACCTCTCGCATGAGATACGTGTGAAAATCGGGGGTTTTGGGGGAAGTTCTTCACCCCTCCCCCGTTATTCATGAGAACGCCAGAGGAGGGCAGCGCTTGTCCACAGCGAACAAGCTTTGTGAAAAACTTTGATGCGCTATTCCAATGGCGATTTAGGATCGCGTCCTTCTTCGGGTGACTGCACAGGATCGCCCTCACGGATAGCACGCAGCGCCTGATGCGTGTCATCGTCGGAGAACGTCAGCCGCAGCGTTTCGTCTTCGACCGGAAGCGCCGCAAGCCGATTTAATTCCATCGTTTCTTCGTCATCCGGCACGCTGTCCACAATCAATACCACACTGCTGACATTATCCACGCCGCCGAGCGCGTTCGCCCGTTCGATCAAATGCTCTGCCGCTGTCGTCGGATCGTCGGTCTTTAGCACGATTTCCGCGAGTTCATGTGGCTTGACATGCCGCGTTAGCCCGTCGGAGCACAACACGAGCCGATCACCAGCGCGTACCCGCGTTTCATAAATATCAACATCGATGTCGTCAGTTTGACCAAGCGCCCGATAGAGGACATGCTGCATCGGGTGTTCTTCCGCCTGTTCTTGGGTCAGGTGTCCGGCGGCGATCAGCGCTTCCACAAAGCTGTGATCAATCGTTACCTGTGTGATCTGGCGTGTGCTGCCATCCACATGATAGGCGCGGCTGTCGCCCACATGCGCGATAATCACATGAGAACCGCGCACAAATGCCATCGTCACCGTAGTGCCCATGCCGCGCAGATCGGGATTTCCTGCCGCACGGTTGACGATTGCCATATTTGCTTCCCGAATAGCGGCGCGCATTTCGATGCGGATCAGATCATCCGCCATCGCTTGAAAGCGCACCTGATCATCGCGCAAAAAGCCGCTCTCGACGGTTTCCACCGCGAGCCTGCTGGCTTCTTCGCCCGCAGCCGCCCCCCCCATCCCATCGGCAACGATCGCCACGACGAACGTATCGCGCATCCACAAATGGAGGTTGTCTTCGTTGTTTTCGCGGACTTGTCCCACACTGGTACAAATACCGCCGCGCAGCCGGATGCGCTGCCCCGCTTCGCTCATAACTGCAAGACCCTTGGTTGGCGCGCTCTACCCTTCTAACCATCAATTCTATCGAAGGCAAAGAGTCGCGCAAGCACGGATTTTGTTATTCGCGGCGCATTATAAATTTCTCGCGCTCTAGCATACTTAAATCCCCACGAAGTCCCCCCTACCGTCTGCCCTCCTCCAATGGTAGAGTCTGTAATATATCCCAAACCGACCACTCTATTTGGGATATATTCTGTGGATGAATATGACACAACTGACTGACACCTATCAAATCCTGAACTTCAACGACACGTTCGCATTGGGGCATTACGCCCGTGTGATGGACGCCCAAGATCGCCGCACCGGGGAAATGGTCGCGCTCAAGGTTATGCGTCCGGAACACCTCGCCCCCGGTGATGAACCACGTTGGGAGTTCCGCGCATTCGCCAACGAAGCGGAGCTGCTCTCTAAACTGGCGTCGATTCCCCATGTCGTCCAGTTGATAGACTGCGGCTATCTTGCCGATCCTGCCGAAGCGCCGAACAACGGCGAGATCGTGTCATTTGGGCGCGATGTGATTCAGTTTGCGCGCAGCATGTTCGAATTTCATGACCGGGGCTGGCGTCCGTATCTGGCGGTCGAAAATCTATCCCGCGTCAATAACCTGTTTTACACCATGCGACCGGATCGCCCGAATACCCGCTTTCGCCTTCCAACCGAAGAAGGCTTATCGCTGGCGCTTCAGTTTGCCGAAGTGCTGCGGCTGGCGCATCGTCAGGGCATCGTCTATATGGATCACAAGCTGGAGCATGTGTACTGGGATGGTACGCATCTCCGCATCATCGATCTGAACAGTTCACGCCAGCTTGAAGGCAGCGTTAACGAAAACGCCCAATTCATGCGGCTGGATATTCATAATCTGTGTGTCGGCATCATGTACCCGATGTTTACCGGGCTTTCGCCCCAAAAAGGCGCGCTTCGTCCGCAGCCGGGTTCGCTTCAGGATGTCGAAAGCCGCTACCGTGAGATCACGCAGCTTGATTTCGGCGTCGAACCGAGCTTGAGCGTTACGCTCCAAGTCCTGCTGCAAGCGGGCGCGGCGATGGAGATCACCAGCGCCGATGAACTCATCGAACGTCTGCAAGAAGTCGCGGTCTTGTTCGGGTGGGATTTTCCGAGCCGTTATACACGTCCGGTCAACCGCGAGGCGCGCACCCACATGAAAACCGGACTTGCCGCCGTTCGTCGGGGTGAAGATGCCCTGCGCGAAGCGCGCGATCACTTCCGCGAAGCCGCAATTCAAGAAGGCATCACCGAGGATTTAGAAGCGGAACTGCGCCGTCTCGTCAGAGCGCTGAACGATGTGCTGCAATCCCGCGTCGTGCCGTAGATCACGGATCGAATGTGTCTCGATGCGTGTCTGATATAATGCGGGCGTTCAACAACGGATCGTGGAGTTCATTCGCGTTATGAGCAATCAGCCTAATCTGGAAGACACGCAGCCTAAATCGCCTTTTAATCAACTTCCCGGCGAAGGTCGCCGCCCGCCCCGTACCATCGACCCGGAAGATCCCGGTCGGCGTGGTGGGTGCGGCATGATGGGCATTCTTGGCGCATTGATGGTCATGTTCGCCGTCGTGATCGTGCTTCTGGCTGGCGCGGCGGGCTGGACAACCGGACAGCGTGAAGCCGCCGCCGCCGCGACTTCGACCCAGCGCGCAGCAATTGACGAACAGCTTTCGCGCATCCCCGGCGATGTTTCGACCGGAAACATCGTGCTGCTCGATGCGCGTCTTCGCTTTTTGGAGGCGCTCGGTGTGCAGCAGATCAACGAATTCGCACCGACAGCGACCGCCTTATTCATCAGTTCACAACCGACAATAACCCCCACGCCAACGCCGACACTTGAAGCAGTCGTCGTTACGCCGGATATTGCGCCGGAAGTGACCGAAGCCCCGCTTCCGACTGCCGGAACAGGTGGGTATGATCTCGCCTCGATCTATCAACAAGCGCAAAATTCATTCGCGGCAGGTGCCTATGAAGACGCTGCCGAATATCTCGATGTGATCATCGCCGTTGATGAATCCTACGAAACCGCCGCCGTGCGCCGCTTGATGTCGCAGACACTCAACGCATGGGCGCGCAGTCTGTACCAAGCCATGCAGCCCGCCGCCGGAAATCTTGTCATCGACCGTGCGCGGCAGTATGGCGCGCTTGAGGACGGACTCGAATACGAAAGCTATGCCGCGACCCTGTACTTGAACGCACGCGCTATGGTCGGCTCAGATTATGCTGCCGCCATTCAAGCGCTGCGCGAACTGGTCAACCTCGGCGCGGGCGGACGCTATTATCAGGAAGCGCTGCAAATGCTGTTCAATCAATATGTCGCCTATGGCGATGCTTGGGCGGCACAAGGGGCATACTGCCCCGCCGAACAGCAGTATCGCAACGCGCTTCAGGTGTTGACCAGCGGCAGCGTGAGCGCCAAACTCAACACGGCGGTCAATTTCTGCCAGAATGGAACTCCCACGCCCGATCCGCTGACGGGTCAGGGCGGTGTTGGCTCCGGCGGTGGACTCCCACCGATCGGCGCACCGGGGCAGTAAAAAGCAGGCAAAAGGTGAAAGGTCAAAGAGCCTTTCACCTTTCTATTCCCCCCCCATCACTCACACCCCCCTCATGTCGATCTCACACCCTGTTTACACGGA
>CALBRY010000634.1 GCA_937927665.1 uncultured Chloroflexota bacterium | reverse complement strand
CGTAATTTCGGCGGTGCTTTCCGCCTCAACGGTGATGTCAATCCCCTCCCACAATACGACAGTTTCTTCAGGATCTTCAGCGGCAGGCGCACCGTACAACTGTTCGATCAGCGCCGGATCAGCATTCGGAGATGTAATCAGCGGGAACGGTTGGAAGGCAAGGATGCGGTTCGCGCTGCTGTCTGCCACATAAACGACACCATCCGCATCGAGCGCGATCCCGCTGATCGTAACAAACGAGAGCGCATCAAGCGGTTGATCAGGCGTGCCTTTTTGACCAAACGAGCCGATACAAGTTCCGTTGGTGGTGTAGACCAGCACCCGCGCCGCGTCCGGATCGGTGATATAGATCAGGTCGCGCAGCGGATCGACCGCCAGATACGGACGGTTGCCCAAATCCTCATACCAACCGAGTACGCCGAATTGATAGAGCGGCGTGCCATCGACGGAGTTGAACACCGAAATCCGGCGATTCCACGTATCCGCGACGAACAAGCGCCCATCCGGATGAACGGCAAGACCAGCAGGCTCGTTCAACTGTCCCGGTGCATTCCCGCCAGAGCCGACATCGAATAAATATTCACCCGATGCTGTGTACACGCGTACACGTTTATTCCCCGTATCCGAAAGGTACACACGCCCCGCCGAGTCGGTCACGATGTCACGCGGTGCCCAGAAACCATCGGTTGGCTCAGTGAGCACGTCAAATCCAAGCGTGATTGGCTGTCCCCACGATGCCAGCGGTGAGCCTTCAGGCGAATAAACCACCGCGCGGAAACCCCATGTATCCGCAACGTACAGGTTGCCATCAATGCCGATATCGACGCCGTTGGGGCGTGTCAGCATGAAATCGGGCGAAACGCCGATCTCCTGAAGGATTTGTCCCTGACGATCCATCAACAGAATACGATTGTTGTATTCGTCCGCGACGTAGAGATTGCCGTCATCCGTGACGGAAAGCCCCATCACGTGATTGAGCGGGGTTTCAGCCGAGCCGCTAATCGTCAAGAAGCTGACCAACGGCTGATAATTGGTGGTGCAAACGCTCGGCGCAGACGGATCGAACGCCGTATCCGTGGTAGCAGTCACGCCCGAACCTAATCCCCATACCTGCGCGGCAATATCACGGCGCACATAGAAGTACATGCGCTCGGCGACGGGCCAGTTTTCGAACGAATAATCGCGTCCGGTCGCCTCGCCATAGCGGGTGTGATCTCGATTCCACCAGATGTCCCACAGTCCATGACGAATCCCCGCCGCGTCCGGGCTTTCACCGCTTAAATCGAAGGCGTTCAACACCTCTCGCGGAGTCATGTCAAAGTATTCTTGATCGGGCCACCACATACGCTGATATTCATAGCGGATGTAGCGATCTTCAAGGAGCGGCTCAAGGCGTGAGCGAACATCGGCGCTCACGTAAATCGCAACCGCGCCTTCGATGTCTTGAAGCGAAGGATTCTCCTGGAAGTAATCCACATTGGTGAGATGGCGGAAATACCATGTAACGGGCCATGCGTTGCCGCCCCATGCGAAACGCATCCCGTAACCGTCTGTCGTGCGGCGGCTCAATTCTTCGATCTGCGCCGCCATTTGTTTGATTCCCGGTGCGCCGTGCGCGTAAACGAGATACTCATTGGCGTAGTCGTAATTGATGAATGCCGCCATCCACGCCGCGCGGAACGTAAGCACACCCAACGCGACAAATGCCGCCACGCCGATCATGCGCCGAAGCTGCATCCATCCGGTATGTTCCATCACGCGGAGGATCAAATAGATGATGATGCCGCCCGCGATCACCAGCGCGATCCAGTTGGTCGTATTGCGGAGATCACCCTGCTGCAAACCGGAGAACGGTGATTGTCCAAAGACAAACGGTGCGATGATTTGAAGCAAAAGCGCCCCGAATACCGGGATCAGCAGCAGATACAGCCAACCGCGCGCGATAAACTTCTGCCATTCGATTCCCTCGATGACGCGCCCGAAATACCAAGCCGTCAGCAGGATCATCGGGGTGGTGATATGTGTCGCCAGCCACGGCATCTTTTCGCCTGCGAATGTGTACGCGATGAAGTTAAACACCGCCCACCACGCTACGAACAAGATGAACGGCATCCGCCGCAGTCGATCTTCGCCAAATAATGCCGGGCGCTGCTGAACTTCGCCTGTTTCGTCGTATTCCTTGCCGAACGGGTTGTAGAGCGGGACTTCTTCGCCCTCCTCGTTCACCACCGTTTGAATTTTGCGCTTTTCTTCCGATTCGATGATCCGGTCGCTGCGCTGACGCCAGAAAATTGTGAGTCCCGCGCACATCGCGAGGAAACTCCCGATCATCGGCAGGAATTCGTAGATCGGCATGATCACGAGTGAATAGTAATACTGCGGTTGACTGCCGCGCCGGGTTCCCTGTTCGTTCAGCCAATATCCGAGACTGCCGATCATGCCCGTCGCCAATCCTGCCGGATTGTGGAACATGGTCGTGAAGAAGAACGCGAACAGGATGTAGAAGATCGCCGCGCTGATCAGCCAGCGTTTCCAGTTCCACACCAATCCTGCAACCGTCGAGATCACCAGCATCGGCACAACTGCCGCCACCGATACCCGAATACCGCTCGGCGATATATCCATCGGGTTGCCACCAATCATCTTGATGATGATCGGCGTTACCCACGGCAGAATGAATGTTCCCATCAGCCACAAAATATCTAGCTCCGGGAAGCGCGACAGGACACGCCACCAGCCCGCCATTCGAGAGAAGATCAGCAGGGCAACGATCAACACCATGCCGACCCATGTCGCCAAAATGGGCAAATTTCCGGTGATCGTACCGATCCATGCCGCGAATTCATTCCATGCAATTTGTAGCGCGGGCAGCGGTTGACCACTCTCATCCGTTGTCGCCGGAATCGGGATATTCGCCGTGACAATCGGCGCGATTTCCGGTTGATCACTCGCGATATGCGTGCGCTCCTCGACAAAGATCAGCATCAGCGAGAACGCTACGGTTAGGATCAGGACAATCAGCAGATCGGCAAGTTTGAAGCGTCCGTTTCCCCTGCGGTGCGCCCACAAGAGCGCCCCAACCAGCACCGTCACGATGAAGGCAAACAGCAGCAGTGTCCATGTCATGAACGCGCTGAATTCCAACGTAACAGGTTGTCCCGCAAAGAACGCGCTGATCCCGTTGACAACCGATTCAATGCGTGAAGTTACCGGTACGGCTTGGAACGCGATCGCAAGCACGGCGTACATCACCATTGCCGCAACGCCCGCCAGCAGAACCGAGATGATCAAGAACTGGAACACCGTGCGCATGGGGACTTTGAAGAAATGCTGAAACAGCCGCATCACCCAGTAGATCGTCATGAACAGCCCGAAGATGGCGATATACATAAACGCCACTTCTTTTGAGCCAAGGCTCCACAACATCGCGCCGGAGAACACATAAAGCCAGATCGGTTTTCGTTTCCAGCGTCCGGGTCCATCCAAGTACATAAAGACGCACCAGACCATCACCAGTGTGGCGAAGATCGACGGGGTGTCTTCACGAATATAGCGGTTGTAATAGAGCAGCATCGGCGAGATCAGGATCATGACCGATGCCAGAATTGCGCCCCACTTCCCCAACCAGCGGCGGAACAGCAGGGGAAACATCACCATCAGCACACCGAGAACAGCCGGATAAATACGCGCTGAAAAATCGCTGTCGCCAAACAAGAAATACGAGAGCGCGGTGAAGTGGAACAGGATCGGACCGTGCATCAACGGGTCATGCTGAAATCCCGCTGTTTCGTACAGGTAATACGAAAACTGGGTATGCAGGCTTTCGTCATGGCTCATCACACGGTCGCCCAAACCAGCAAACCGCGTGAATACCGCCAGCACAAAGATGATGATAAAGATCACCGTCTCCCAGTTGATCGAATATGCCCGCGTGAGCCAGCGGCTCAATGCGTCCGAGCGCGGCGCAGACGAATTATTCGGATCGCGGTAAGCTGCTTCCATCGGGGTTGTCCTTTAAGGCTGTTCCGTTGCGCCCGGCGTCGGCGCAACGTTTTGTACTAAAACAATCAGGCGTGTTTCGCTGCTGGCGCGGCGGCTGCGCGCGGTATTTGTTGCATCAACGCGCATATAAAGCGCTTCCGGCGATATAAACTGCGTCACACGCTCCAAAAGGGGCGTGGGCGGGTCAGGGATCTGCGCGTACACACGATCACGGTTGAGCAGCGGCGGCAGCAGCAGCACGATCACCATCGCCACAATAAAGGCACTCATTTTTAGCGGTGAATGCCGCCGTGCCTTCGAATGAAACGGCGATTCGAGATCGGTTTGCACGGCTGTCCAGATTGCGGACAGTTGATCGCGGCTCGGCTGTCCCACGCCGCCGATCGACGAGTGCAAATCACGCGCCGCCCGGCGGTGACGGGTATATTCCGCCGCACATGCGCTGCATCCGTTCAGATGCACATCAACACGCCGCCGCGCGCGGGGCGTGAGTTCACCATGAATATATGCCGTAAGGTAGGTGCGGCAGGTTTTGCACGACAACGGCATCGAAACCTCTCGCTAAAAACTCAACAATTCGTCTAGCAAGCCCTGCCCCACAGGGTCGAGCGCGCCGCGCAGCGCATCATGCGCCAAACGAACGCGGCTTTCCGCTGTTTTGGGCGGGCAGTCCATGATTTCGGCAATTTCGCGGTATGTCAAGCCGTGCCCGTAACGCAGAACCACCGCCTCGCGCAGTCGCGGCGATAAATTCGCCAATGCGCGCTCAAGTTCTTCTTTCGCGGAAGTATGCGCGTAAGCGGCTTCCGGCGTTTCGGATTTTGGCGCGTGCAGGGCATTTTGCAGCCCGGTCGTGAGTTCAATCAACAGCGGACGTCCGCGACGATACACGTTACGGCAGCGGCAGATCGCAATCGTGAACAACCAAGTCTTGAACGCCGACAACTTTGAATCGTAGCGCCGCAGATTCTTGAACGCATAGACAAACGTCTCTTGCGCGATATCTTCAGCATCATGATGATTCAAAAGCAGACTGTAGCACAGCCGGTAAACCCCCGGCGCGAACACTTCATACAACGATGCGAATCCCACCTGTTCTCCCGCCAGCGCACAGGCGATCAGTTCATTGACATCGTGCTGTTCAACGGTTGACGTTTTCAAGCAGCATCCTCATCTCGTCACGTCACAAGCGCAAAATCGACAGGTGATACTACACAACGGTCAGCGCTTTTCCTCACCTAACCGGCAGCGCCGGTGTCTTCGTCTACCTGTGTTCCCGCGTATACGTCGGAGCGAACCCACACGATCACACGTTCGGCAGATGTCATTTCAATACGCGTCAGATTTTGAGTCCACCATCCCGGCAGTTCGGTCAAATAGACTGCCGAAGGCTCCCAAAACGTGCGGACGATAAAATCCTGCCCCACGTAATTAGCCGTGATTTCCGGCAGAATATCAATCCCGAAGTCCGGCGTGATGATGATCGGTGCGTACAAAGTTTCCTGCAAGTTATAGTGATACGTCGCATTCGGGAAATCGCGCAGTATCCACGCAACCACGCTGTCCGGTTCCGCAACGGCGCGCACTTCTATTTTATTAAACTAAGCAACACCCCACCGCGTGTGATCGGGCGG
>CALBRY010000633.1 GCA_937927665.1 uncultured Chloroflexota bacterium | reverse complement strand
TATGCGGCATTTCCGCCGTGAGCGTCAAACGCCCGTCATCATGCTGACCGCCCGCGTTGAGGAAACCGATAAAGTTGTCGGGCTGGAACTTGGCGCGGACGATTACGTAACGAAACCGTTCGGCATGGCGGAATTGGTCGCGCGGATTCGCGCCGTTTTGCGGCGGACAGGCGAGCCAGTTTCCGCGCCGGATGTGCTGCGCGTGGGCGATATTGTCCTTGATCGTGGAACGCATCTCGTCCGCATTGGCGATCGCAAAATTGAGCTAACCCCCTCCGAATTTGAAATGCTCGCCGTATTGATGAACGCGCCGGGGCAGGTATTCACCCGCGCCCAACTGCTCGAAAGACTAAAAGGGGATCTTTTTGAGAATGTCGAGCGCACAGTTGATGTGCATGTGCGTAATTTGCGCGTCAAGCTGGAGCCTGATCCGGCAAATCCGCAGTACATCCTGACGGTGTTCGGTGTCGGCTATCGTTTTGCCAGTGAAGGGGATTAGGGGCAGATGATGCTTCGTTCTCTCGCGGTCAAATGGACAGCCACGCTCCTGCTGACGAGTCTCATTGGCGTGATCCTCGCGGGTGTGTTCGCGTTTCGCACCACCCGATCCGAGTATGATCGACTGCGGAGCGAACAGGCGCGCACACTCTTTGTCGAAAATGTGCTCACATACTATCTGGTAAATGGATCATGGTCGGGTGTCGATGATTGGATGCATGATGACGACTCCGGCGGTTGGGAGCAGCCTTTCGGTTATCGCTCACCGCAAATGTTCGCGCTTGCAGGTATCAACGGTGAGGTGATTATCGGCGGCGGACCGTTCCACACAGGCGAGACACTCTCGCTCGATACCCTGACCGAAGGGACGCCGATTTTTCTCGATGGCGAGTTCATCGGCACAGCACTCTTAGCAGAACCGCCGCCAGAACTCGATCCGCGTGAGCAGCAGTATGTGGATAGCGCCAACCGTGCGCTCGTGATCGGCGCATTAGGAGCAAGCGCAACCGCGCTCGTCGTCGGGCTTATTCTCTCTCGCCAATTCTTGAATCCCCTCTCCGATCTCACGCGGGCGATCAACGCCATGCACGCGGGTGATCTCGATCAGCAGGTGAAAATTCGCAGCCGTGACGAACTCGGCAGTCTCGCGCAGACCTTCAACGAGATGAGCGCCAATCTTCATCGTGCGAATCAACTGCGTAAACAGATGACCGCCGATATTGCTCACGATCTCCGCACACCCTTAACCGTAATCGCCGGATACTTGGAGGCGCTCAGCGATGGCACATTTAAGCCAACGCCGGAGCGATTCCGCGTGATGAGCGAAGAAGTAAATCTCCTTCAGCGCCTTGTCGAGGATTTGCGGATGCTCTCGCTCGCCGATGCGGGCGAACTCAAGCTGACGCGTGCGCTGATTGCGCCGCATGAACTCCTTGACCGTGTTTCCGCCTCGTTCCGCGATTCGGCGGCGGCATCAGGCATCACACTCACCGTCGAATCCAGCCCCGATCTGCCGGAAATTCTGATCGACAGCGAGCGCATGGTGCAGGTACTCGGAAATCTCGTCACAAACTCACTGCGGCACACCCCATCCGGCGGATCGATCACCGTCACCGCGCACCCGAAAGGCAAAGCGGTCGAACTTCGGGTGCGCGATACCGGATCAGGAATCGCACAAGACGATCTCACCCGCATTTTTGAGCGCTTTTACCGCGCCGATCCATCGCGCCATTCCGAAAGCGGCGAAAGTGGACTGGGGTTAGCCATCGCCAAGTCGATTGTCGAAGCGCACGGCGGCACGATCGGCGCAGAAAGCGAAGTCGGCAAAGGCACATCCATGATCATCACCCTCCCCGTCACTGTCTGATTCTCACGGCTGCCGGGGAGCATCCGTATCTGGTATAAACGTGAGTTCCATACCTTGGTCGATCAAGTAATCGAGGTTGGCGGCGTCACCGTGCGGAAGTCGAATTGTTACAGCGGTTCCGCGCGTGATGCGCAGGACTTCGATCTCTTTGAACCAGAAGCGGAGCGTATCGCCGTTAAATGTGACCGGCACATGATCAATCGAAACCGGCAGGTGAGTCAGGATGTACCCCTGTGGTGCTGGAATATTCACAAGCAGGTCAAATACATAGTTTTCGGGGAGCGCCTCCGGTGCAATAAACGTGTAATCGACCAAGGTCATATCCGCCGCTTCAGGAACATCGCCGGTGTGCATCCGCAGCGCATACGATTCGCCGCTTCGATACAGCCACACCAAAATCGTGACCTGCCACGGCGGCGCAGCAATCATGACAAACTCAGGGGTGATCTCCGCCAGTAACACATTCGCCGTGATCACACGAAGCTGATCATCGGTTTCCGCCAGCACATCAATTCGATCACCGATCACGAGTCCTTGCAGCGTATCTGGCTGCAAGGGCAGCCCGATCATCGTGTAATCTTCCGGCACAGTCTGCTCGACTTGTGCAGCGGTTGGCGTTTCGGTCAAAACCTCAGAAGGTGCGGCATTCAGCCGGACAAAAACAATGCCAAGCACCGCGATCATGACTGTCGCCAGCGCCGCCGCCCCCGCGAGCGGGGCAGTTGAGCGAGAACGCAACACACGCGCGTGATGGGTCAGCGGTCGGGGCGGCATTTCCTCGTAAACCTCACGCGCATACAGGCGCGTCGTCAGGGTTTGCTCAAGTGTCTTTTGGAAAGCCTGATCCGCTTTCGGCACTGTGTGGGTTAATGCGGTCACGGCTTCGTTATCGCGAAAATGTCCTTCATTCATGCGCGATCTCCTCTTGCTGATAACTTTTTTTCAAATCTTCCAACCCTCGGCTTAAATGACTGGCGATGGTGCGTTCATCCAGCCCGAGCACGGCAGCGATCTCACGATTGCGTAGTCCCCCCAAATACCTCAGCGTGATTATTTCCTGCCGCCGGGGAGAGAGCCTTGTCAGCGCGTACCGCAGCCGCGCAAACCGTTCTTTGCGGGCGAATGCCTCATCTGGCAGTGGTTCCGCGCTTTCGATTTCCGGCAGATCATCCAGCGGGATGATTTCACGGCGGCGCAGCGTGCGATAAAACTGCTGTACTTCGTTGTGCGCGATGCGAAACAGCCATGTAGCGAATGCGTCATCGCCGCGAAACTCAAAGCGCGCAATCGAATCGATCACCTTCATGAAGATGATCGCCGTCACATCTTCCGCTTCCTGTTTTCCGCCAACACGATACGCCACATAAGCGAATACACGCGGGAAGTAATGCTGATACATCCGCCGGAAGGCTTCAGGATTTCTGGGTATCTGCAAAATGAGGGTGCGTTCCTCATCTGCGGGTAAAGATGGACTCAATATGCCTCCATCCGAAAAAATGGTCGCACAATTCGCTCTACAGCTCATATGCTATAACGCGCTGGTAGGCGAATTACTGCAACCCTATCAGATTTTGGACTTGTAATTTGGAGTGGGATAACCGAAAAAGGGCGAAACAGATTCTCGCCCTTTCTGAGAGGGGGCTACCCGGACGACCATTACCACCCGCGTCGCCCGCTTCGAGCATTTCGAGTTCGTCGGCTTTCATCGCCGTCAGTTCAAGCGTGAGCAGTCCGTCACTTTGCTGGTAAATGTGATCGCGGTCGCTCGGCACATCCGGCAGACCATGCGCGGCAAGCTCAACCCCGCGCCGCTCCCCCCAACCGGTTTGTCGTCATCGTGCGGTTCCATGTTCTTCTCTCATGACTGATTGAACACGCACTTACTTTACGGATGGGTTGTTCAGAGGCGCGGTGCAGTTGACCCGCTCTTACGCCGCGCTGGATGCGCTGAAATCGAGCTTGAGCGTCACCTCATCACCCACATTGGTGACAGACGGTACATTCGGGATCGTCAGGTTAAAAGCCGCGCGTGAGATAACCGTCTCTGCGTGACCCGTCAGCAGAGTATCCGCCTCAAGCACTGCGGTCACATTGAACGTGATGCTCTGGGTAACGCCCGCGACCGTGAGATCGCCCGTCACTTGGAATTCAACCGTATCCCCCACAGCGGCACTGCCGGAAAGCCCGGTGAGCGCTGTCGGCACGAAAACGATGAACTCGTTCGCGTCATTTTCCGATTGCAAGATGAAGCGCGCGACCGCATTATCGCGGCGGTCGCTGTCGGTCGCAAACGTGCGCGCATTGATCCGCAGTTCCCCGACGCGGCTCAGCGAAAGATCGCTCAAATTGAGGGCAATTTCGCCCGCGACCTGATTGGTTGCACCGACGACAGTTTTATCCGATCCGTTCAGCACTTCAAAGATATGGTATTCCGCGTTCGTGCCTTCCTGATCGATCTGGAAGATCACTTCGCTGGTGGTATCGGCGGCGGGTTCAATCGTTTGAACCGCTTCGTCAATATCCGTGCTGGGTGCGGCGATTTCGCGGGTGAGGTAAAGGAACACGCCAACGCTGACCACAGCGATAAGCGCGACAACACTCAGGACGATGCCCAATGTACGGTTCATGTAATCCCCTGTTTGGAATCAAAACCTTGATCGGCACATAAGATAGAAAAAAGTTGTTCAGACGATGTTCAGGGGATATGCAGTTTAACGTCATCAGATTCATGAATTTTGGTTGCCGATGTTCTGAACGGCGGTACAATCTAATTGTTGCGAACCACCGGGAGATTTTTGTATCTGCATCTCTCGATCGTTAGATATCGTTGAAGGTTACTTAAGGAGCTTTTGCAATGAATAAGCTGTTTACTCGCCGCGCCGCCTTTGTGTTCGCACTCGTGATCATGATCGCGCTCGTTGGCAGTGTCGTCGCTCAAGATGAACCGATTATTCGCTATGCCTCATACGCCAGCGATCCCGGTGCGCGTGAAGCCGACGAAGCCCTCGTCGCCCAATGGACTGCTGCTCACCCCGATCAGCCCCTCGAACACAATATTACCGATCATGAAGCATTTAAACAGGCAATCCGCACCTACCTTGTTGCCGATCCGTCACTGGATGTCCTGACATGGTTTGCGGGCAATCGTATGGCGTTCTTTGTCGATCGCGGCTTGGCAGCAGACCTGACCCCGCTGTTCGAGCGTGAAGGCTGGAACGATGTCTACGCCCCCGGCTTTATCGCGTTGGCGACTCAGGATGAAGCGCAGTATTTTGTCCCGACCAGCTATTACTGGTGGGCGATGTATTTCCGCACCAGCATCATGGAAGCCAATGGGTTGACCGCCCCCGCGACGTGGGATGAACTGCTCTCCACGTGCGATACGCTCAATGCCGCTGGTATCGTCCCGATCACCATCGGAACACAGGCTCCGTGGACTGCCGCCGCGTGGTTCGACTTCCTGAATATGCGTATTAACGGACCGGAATTCCACATCAACCTGATGCGCTTGCAGGAAAGCTACACCGACCCGCGCGTTGCCGATGTTTTCACGTATTGGCGTCAGCTTTACGAACACAACTGCTTCCTGCCCGATAGCGCCGCGTACGACTGGCAGGGCGGTTTGGACTTCATGAATCGTGGCGAAGCTGCCATGTACCTCATGGGTGGTTTCATCACCGACAGCGTGCCGGAAGAAATCCAGAGCGATTACGACTTTGCGATGTTCCCGGTCATCAATCCTGATGTCCCCATTGGTATCGATGCGCCGACCGACGGCTATTTCATGAGCGTGAATGCTCCGAATCCCGAAGGCGCGTATGATTTCCTCGCCTTCCTCGGTTCGCAGGAATCGCAGCAGTTCGCCGCCGATGAACTCGGTCGTCTGCCCACCCGTACCGACGTTGATACCAGCAACTTCACCGAAGCCCAACAAAAGGGTATCGCGCTGGTTCAGAGCGCCGACTATGTCGCCCAGTTCTATGATCGTGACACCACGCCCGAAATGGCGGAAGCCGGTCTGAATGCCTTCGCGGAATTCATCGCTGATCCGATGGGTGCCGATGTTGCAGCACTGCTCGAAAGCCTCGAAGCTGACCGCGTGCGTATCGCCGCCGAAATCGAAGCGGCGGGCTAATCTCCTAATGTGCTCAGGCGGGGCGTTTTGCTCCGCCTGACCGTGTTTAAGCGACATGGGGCGACCCACTGCGAAGCCGATTCGCCGGGGGATCGCCCCTTTTTTTCAGAAGAAAGGATAGTTAAAAGGCAAAAGGTGAAAGATAAAAAGTGAAGGCGTTTTCAACCGCAGCTTTTAACTTTCGACTTTTAACTTTCAACTGACTTGTTCCTTTTTGAGGATAGTTGTATGGCTGCTACAACGGGAGAACGCAAGCGCGTCACCACCGCCAGACGCAAAATTCAATGGGCACCGTATCTCTTCCTGCTCGTGCCGCTGGCGCTCTACGCAATGTGGATCATCTTTCCAACCTTCTTTTCTTTCTACCTCAGCTTGACCAACTGGGACGGGATCGCGCCGATCCCCGGCTTGGATCATCTTTCATTCAACAACTATGCGCGCCTGTTCGGGTTGGGCGGGCAAACCGCCGACCGTGATTTCGTCGTTTCGTTCGGCAATAACATCAAGTGGATGCTCGTCTTTCTAACCGTGCCCACGACGATGGGCTTAGGGTTAGCGATGATCTTCAACACGGATATACGCGGTGCGCGCTGGTTCAAAATCAGCTTTTACGCGCCGCTGATCCTGTCATTCGTCGTCATCGGCACGATCTGGATGTGGATTTACGAACCGCGCGCCGGAATCCTGAACAGTGTCATCGTCGGCGTATCGCAAACCTTGAGCCAGATATTCCCCTTCATCACCCCGCTTGAGCGTGGACCCGGGTGGCTGGCGGATCGCAATCTCGCGCTGTGGGCGATCCTCGGCGCGGCGGTGTGGCGTCAAGTCGGCTACGTCATGATCCTGTATCTCGCCGGACTCAAAAACCTTGATCCGTCGCTCATCGAAGCGGCGCGCGTGGACGGTGCGAACGGGTTCCAGATGTTCCGCAAGGTGATTTTCCCGCTCCTCGGACCGATTACGACGGTGGTGCTGGTGATTTCGGTAATCGACTCGCTACGCTCATTCGACTTGGTGCAGGTGATGACTCCGCTCGGCGGCGCATCGAACGTTCTGGCGAACTTCATGTACATCGAAGCCTTCAACAATTACCAGTTCGGCTATGGCGCAACGATCGCGGTGACACTGCTCAGTCTTTCGCTGATCATCATCATTCCGTATCTGTACCGCACCGCCAAAACTGAGTTGGAGTATTAATCATGGCAAATACCACGCTCAGCGGCGAAATTGCGCTGCCCACCCCTCAGGTGATGATCAAGCCGAAGAAGAAACGGCTGACGGTTCGCCGTGTCCTGCTCTACGTCATGTTGCTCAGCCTCACGGCGATCTGGCTGCTGCCATTCTTCAGCGCACTCCTAACCAGTCTGCGTACCCAATCCGAAATTTCGCTCAATGGCTTCTGGAATCCGGATCTAACCTCGCTCACCTTTCAGAACTTCATTGACGCATGGCAGCAGGCGCGGATTCCGAATTATCTGGGCAACAGTTTTATCGTCACCATTCCATCGCTGATCGCTACCCTGTTTCTGTCCTCGATGGCGGCGTTCGCATTAGCGCGCTATCGCTTTAAGCTGGCGATTCCGCTCTATTTTATGTTCGTCGGCGGCACGATGCTCCCGTTCCAGATTTTGCTGCTTCCCGTGTTCAAACTGGCGAACGATCTCGGGTTGTATAACACCTATTGGGCGCTGATCATCATTCACACCGCGTTCCAGATGGGTTTCTGCACGATGGTTCTGCGGAACTACATGAAGACGATCCCCAATGAAATTATCGAGGCGTCGCGTGTAGACGGATGCAGCGATTTTCGCATCTACTGGCAGATCGTGATGCCGCTCACGCTTCCGGCATTGGCGGCGCTGGCGACGCTCGAATTTACGTGGATTTTCAACGATTATCTGTGGGCGTTGATCCTCGTCCAGAGCGAAGCGCTCAAGCCGATCACCGCCGGGTTAGCAGGGCTGCGCGGGCAGTTCACCACCAATTGGCCCCTCATCACCGCCGGGTCGCTGATCGGCGTGCTGCCGACGCTGTTTGTGTTCGCATTCTTGCAGCGTTATTTCATTCAAGGCTTGACGCTCGGCAGCAATAAATAAAAAGATGGGCTTGAACCACAGCAGACGCAAAGGCGCGGAGACGTTCACTCGTCCCGCGCTTTTTGCAGGAAACGATTTGTTTATCTGCGCCCAACATGTTTTATAATCGGTCAGGTATTAGCACGATCACCGCACAGAGATAAGTCGAATTCGCATGGCAGAAGATCAAAAAAGGCTTGCCTTCCTCATCGATGGCGACAACATCAGCCCGCAGTTGATTCCGGGGATCATGGAAAAAGTCCACGCCTACGGCAAGCCGATCATCAGGCGCGTTTACGGCAACTCGCTCAAAAATTGGGAAACGGTCACCCGCAAACATGCGATTACGCGAAGATCACACCCGACCGTTCCCAATGGCAAAAATGCGACCGATATCGCGCTTGTGGTCGATGCGATGGATATCCTGCATGATGACAAAATTGATGGGTTTTGCATCGTCTCCAGTGATAGCGACTTTTCACCTTTGGCGACACGGCTCACCGAAGCGGCAAAATACGTATTGGTGATCGGTCGGGAAGCATCACCCCTTAAAGGGCGGTGCGATGAGTTTATCTCGCTTGAAAGCTTGAACGGTGCGATCACACCGTCTGCGATTAAGCCGCCCAAACGTCCCAGAGCCGTGACCGAGTTTTACCGGTTATACGCCGCCTATCGAAGTCTTGCTGACGCTGAAAAACCCGGCGACGGTTATGTCGAACTCAGCAAAGTTCGAAATCGTTTTGTTCAGTTGTATCACGACGTTGATCCCTACACCTACAAAGGGACGAAATACAAATCGATCAAGCGCGCGATCGAGCAAATGCAGAAAGATCACCCGAAACGAATCGAGTTTCGTCAAGTCAACTTGATCGTGTCGATACGGATGAAATAGACCCCAACAACACCTGTAATTGCTTTCCGCCCTTAACTGCCGGGAGACGTCCACAGCGCGCAGCACGTTTGCTCAACCGGCGTCGTCTCTCCCGTTACCCGCCACACGCCCGGAACCCACTCCACCGCGCCGATCTGCCACAGGTCATCCGTTTCAGGGAAAACCGGGGTGATCGTGCTGTTCTCCGCATCCCAGTAAACCAGCGTCCGCGTGACGTCTGTCACAAACAGCGGCACACCTGATGGATCAAACGTGGTGAATGTGAGCGTATCCGGCGGCTGATGTTCGAGCGCCGCCCCGTTAACATGCCATTCGACCGTTTGCCCGCCTAAGCGCGGATTCAGCGGTGCGGGATCGGGCAGGATAACACCCTGCCAGCCGCCGCCGAGGATGCTCTCAAACACAGGCGGATCGTCCAGCACTTCAAATATATTCGTGAGCGGATCGAACAGCACGAAGCCCGACTCGGTGTAATAGATCAGCACGCGCCACTCGCCGCCGTACTCTACCCACGTTAGCCAGTAGTCGTATTCAT
>CALBRY010000632.1 GCA_937927665.1 uncultured Chloroflexota bacterium | reverse complement strand
TCACCCAAACCTTGTAGTAGAATTGACTCGCGAAACCGCTTTCGGATATCTCATGCATCGACGGTTTTAGGAGTGTTTATGAACGAGAAAGTCACCATATACGATATTGCTCGCGAGGCTGAAGTATCGGTATCAACCGTCTCTCGGATATTGACCGGAAGTGCGCCAGTCAATCCTGAAACCAAACAAAAGGTTGAAACGGTTCTGCAGAAATACAACTTCCGCCCCAATCGTGCGGCGCGGAATCTTTCCTACCAGCGCTCCACGATGATCGGCGTAATACTTCCTGACATCACCAATCCGTTTTTCTCGACCCTATTCGCTGAAATGCAGCGCGATGCCATGGCGAAGGATTATTCCCTTCTGCTATTCAATGCCATGAATAACCTTGCGCTGGAGTCAGAAGGATTGGCTTACCTTTCACGTCATCAGGTAGACGGTTTAATCTTCTTGGGAGGACGTGTTAATGAAGTCTTACCGCCAAAGGCATATCAGCAGGAAATCGTTGAAGTGTCAGCGAAAGTGCCGACCATCATCGTCAACGGCAGTATGCCGGATGCGGATGTTGTGACCGTTTGTACTAATGAACAGTCCGGAATAGCCCAAGTTGTCGATTATTTGGCATCTTTGGGTCATACACGGATTGGTTTGCTGGGGGGAAGCGATCACATCACGGTGACGCGAAACCGCCAGCAGGCATTTCGCGCAGAGATGGCGCGCCTTGCTCTCGCGGTAAACGATTCATGGCTGATTACGGATGGTTTTTCGATTGAGAGCGGCGAAAGAGTAACAGAGGCACTTCTCCAACTTCCCGAGCAGCCAACCGCCGTGATTGCGATCAATGATTTGGTGGCGCTCGGTATTCTGAAGTCCGCGCGGCGGCATCATATTGATATTCCGGGTCAATTGTCAGTCGTTGGGTTTGATGACGTTTATCTTGCATCCGTCTCAACCCCGGAACTCACCAGCGTCAGCCACAACTATGAAACATTTGGACGCACAATCGTCGAAACCATCGTTAACCGGATCAAAGGTAAAGACACCCCTGAATCGATCGTGATTGATATGCAGCTTGTGATACGCGAGTCATGCCAATCCCCCGTGCTTCGATAGTTACGCGACGCACATTCCCTATCGATCAGCTCAACACTTTTTGACCTCGTGTTTGTTGACACTGATTCGGTTTCATGCTATTGTCATGAAAGCGGTTTCGAAACCGCTTTCATGACCGAAACTCTTCTGAGTGAGAGGACTTTACAATGCGTGTTCGAATGATTTCCCTTTTTGCAATCAGTCTATTTCTTCTTTCTGTAAGCGTTGCTGTTGCACAGGAACCCGTTGTTCTGCGAATGAGCGTATGGGGCAGCCTGAGTGATCAGGAAGCGTATCAAGCACGCCTCGACCTAGCAGCGGAACAGTTCCCCGACATCGACGTTGAACTTCTGTATACGCCCGATGATTACGATCAACGCATCCAGACCATGATGGCAGGCGGCGATGCGCCAGATATCGTGCAAATGGCGGAAGCGATTCATGGATTTTCCAGCCGCGGTCAGCTTCTCGCGCTCGATGACCTGATTAGCGCCTCAGGTCTTGATATGGCGGCTCGTTTCGGCACGAATCACCTGCAATATCAGTATGAAGGCAGTCAGTATGCCCTGCCGGATCGCGGCGGCGCGATGATTGTTTACTACAACACAGATATGTTTGATGCCGCTGGTATTGACTACCCGACTGCTGACTGGACATGGGAAGATTTCCTCACAGCAGCACAGGCACTCACGCTCCGTGATGGCGATACGGTCACACAGTATGGATTCGCGGCGGGTGGTTGGTGGCCGTGGTGGATGAGCTTCATCTATCAAAACGGCGGCGCAGTGCTGGATGAAACCGGTGCGCCAGCCTTCAACACTCCGGAAACTGCGGAAGCGCTTCAACTCTATAATGATCTGGTTTATACCTATGGCGTCGCTCCGTCGCCGGAAGATTATGCGAATCTCGGCACGAACAGCCCCGATCCGCTTTTCGCGCAGGGCAAAGTGGCGATCATCATGACAGGCTTCTGGAATATCGCTTCGCTGCGTGACGTGCCTGACCTGAATTGGGACATCGCCCCCGTATGGGGTAACGTGGAACGCGGCACTGTATCGTTCGGCAGCGGCTTAGCGATCAGCAGCGGCAGCGCCCACCCCGAAGAAGCTTTCCAGATCATCAACTTCCTGACGGACGAAGCCGCACAAACCGTTATCGTTGAGCGCGGTCAAGATGCGCCTGCCAATGTCGCAGTGTTGAGCAGTGACCTGTTCCTCGGCGGCGAAACCTTTGCTAACCGCGATATCTACATGGAAGCCTTTGCTGAATCTGCTGACGCGATCATTGCGCTCCCGTTGATCCCGCAGTGGAACGAAATGCAGTCGGTGATGAGCGCTACCCTCGATGAGCTTTTCCTGAATGCAATCGATACACAGACCGCCGTCGAACAAATCCAAGCGGATCTGGAAGACCTCCTACAGTAAGCAGCTAGATTTCCGTTGGTCGGGATAGGGCGCACGTCCTATCCCGATGTGAAAAGATAGAGATGATGAAACTATTGGTTTGGTTCTTGCTCATCCCTCTTGCTGTTTTCCCAAGTAACAGACAGGCACAAAACGTGACAACGATCAGTGTGCATTCGGCGGAAACGCGCCAGACCATTGACGGATTCGGAGCATCTGGTGCTTGGTGGGCACAGGTGATCGGCGGCTGGAGTGATGAAAATCGTCAGCGGATCGTCGATCTGCTGTTCAACCCAATCACCGGAATTGGTCTCACCATCTATCGTCACAATATCGGCGGCGGGGAACAAGGACTAGTTGATCCTTGGCGCATGACCGAAACCTTTGAAACGGGTGCTGGCGAATATGATTGGACGCGCGATGCGAATGCAATGTGGGTACTGCGCGCCGCGCGTGATGCCGGGGTCAATGATGTGGTTGTTTTTGCCAACAGCCCGCCCGGTCGCATGACCATCAGCGGTCGCGCCGCTGGAAATCCGGGCGGCGGATCCAATTTGCTGCCCGATATGCACGACGATTTCGCGCAGTATCTTGTGGATATTACCCGCCATCTGATCGAAGATGAGCACATTCCCGTTCGCTGGATCAGTCCGATCAATGAGCCACAGTGGGATTGGCAGCCGTCAAAAGGTCAAGAAGGCACGCACTACACAACGGATGAAATCATTAGTGTGCTGCTCGCCCTGCAAACCACAATCGAACAATCTGGTTTGGATGTCGAAATCTCCGCTATCGAAGCAGGTGAATGGAGCACTGCCGCGATCTATGCCCGCCGCATCTATGACGAACCTGTATTAGCACAGGCGCTTGATCACTTTGCTGTACATTCGTACTGGTCATCCCCCGATGATAAAGCACAGTTTGTCGATTTTATGGCGCGGCATTACCCGGGTGTACCGCTGTGGATGTCGGAATGGACAGAAATGCAGCAGGGGCGTGATTACGGCATGGACTCGGCGCTCTTTATGGCAAATGTTATCCATGATGACCTCACCATCGGCGGTGTGACTTCGTGGCAGTATTGGATCGCTGTCTCTAAATACAATTTCCGTGACGGATTGATCTATACCCGTGAATATGGCGAAGAAATCGAGCTTACCAAACGATTGTGGGTGATGGGCAATTACAGCCGCTACATCCAACCCGGTGCGATACGCCTTGATGTAACCGGTGATAACCAAGTCGTGCGGACAAGCGCATATCGCGATCCTGCCAGCGGTTCGATAACGGTCGTCGCAATCAACAACAGCACCGATGCTCAGTGGATCACAGTGGATAGCATCGGACAAAGCGTCAGCATTTACGAAACCTCCGAGGCAAATGACCTTGCCGCGATTTACAGCGGCGCGCTGCAACCTGCCTATGAGTTAGCGCCAACCAGCGTGACCACATTCGTGTTTCAGACGGATCAAGGGACTTAACTCATGGTTACGGCTCAGGCAAATCCAAACGATACTGCTCTGAGCGGGCGGCGGTCGCGGCGACTGTCTGCCCGCAGGCGCGAGTCAATCTGGTTTTATGTGATTATCTCGCCATGGCTGATCGGGCTGCTCCTCCTTCTGGCAGGTCCAATGGTGTATTCCCTGTATCTCAGTTTCACCGATTGGAATCTGTTTAATCCGCCGGAATGGGTTGGCTTCGAAAACTATATTCGCTTATTTACCCGTGACCGCACCTTTGGCAACGCCATCGGCAACACCTTTATCTATACCTTCCTATACGTTCCCTTAAACATTATCTTTTCGCTTGCCATCGCGTATCTGCTGAATAAGCGTCTGCCGGGGATGCGATTCTTTCGCACGGTCATTTACCTACCCTATGTCGTGCCTGTGGTAGCGACGACGATGGTTTTTCGCTGGGTCTTTGCGCCGGACAACGGGCTGTTGAACGGGTTCCTCGCCATCTTCGGCGTTGACGGTCCAGCATGGTTACTCAATCCCAACTGGGTCAAGTTGGCGTTGGTGATTATGTCCTTGTGGGGCGTTGGCAGCAGCGTCGTGTTCTTGCTGGCGGGGATGCAGGGCATCCCGTCTGAATTGTACGAAGCGGCGGCAATTGACGGCGCATCCGAGCGGCATCACTTTTTCAAAATCACGCTTCCGATGCTCAGCCCAGTGATCTTCTTTAACATGATTATGAGTATCATCGCCAGTCTGCAAACATTCACACAGGTTTACATCCTCAGCGCCGACCCCAATACGCCCAACAATGCGATCGTTATGATTATCCCCTATTTGTTTGATAATGCTTTCCGCTTCAACAAGATGGGTTATGCGTCGGCAATCGCGTGGGTACTGTTCGTGATCGTCTTCGTGTTCACGCTGGTGGTCATCCGCTCATCGTCTGCGTGGGTGTTCTACGAGAATGAGATGAAACGATGAACCGACGAATTGGAAGTGCTGAGGCAGTATCGACGTATCTAATCCTTGCCGCCATTTCGGTTGCCATGATTGCACCCTTTCTGCTGATGGTGTCTATTTCGCTCGCAAGCGATACCTCCACTGTGCAAATGAATTTTCGGCTCATCCCGAACGAATTCAATTTTGATAACTATGTTCGCGTCTTTACGACACCGAATATCGATATCGGGCGTCATATCCTCAACAGCCTGATCATTGTGGTGGGATCGATCATCGGGCAGGTATTGGTAAGCTCGTTCGTCGCGTATGGCTTTGCCCGCTTCAATGCACCGGGTAAGAATGCGCTGTTCTTGATCCTGCTTGGCACCATGATGATTCCCGGTGCTGTCACCTTGATTCCGCAGTTCGCTCTCTACCGATCTTTAGGCTGGTTGGGGACATTCGCGCCACTGATCGTGCCGAATTTTTTCGGCGGAGCGTTCAATATCTTCTTAATTCGCCAGTTCATCGTGCGCTTGCCGACCGAACTGGATGAAGCCGCCAAGATCGATGGCGTCGGACCGATGGGCATCTTCTGGTATGTTGTTTTCCCGTTGATTCGCCCCATTGCTGTTGCAGTGGCAATCCTCACGTTCCAGTTCAATTGGTCATGGTTCCTTGAACCGCTGCTTTACCTTCAAGATGCCGAGTTGATGCCGCTTGCGGTGGCAGTTCGCACGCTGAGCGCAACAACAAGCGCCGGTGCAACCCCCATGTGGAATCTGGTGATGGTCGCATCCATGCTGCTGACCCTCCCGATGCTGCTGGTGTTCTTTTTTGGTCAGAAATACGTGTTTGAAGCGAATATCTCTGGGGGCAGTGCCTCCATCAAATAAGGGTGTTTGGTTATGTCGGAAATCACGAATCAGGTGGAGTTTCAGCTTCCCGGTATCCTCTTCGGCGGCGATTACAACCCGGAACAATGGACAGAGGATATCTGGCAGGAAGATGTTCTCCTCATGCAGGCGGCGGGTGTCAACTGTGTGTCGCTGGCGATCTTTAGCTGGGCAAAGATCGAGCCACAGCCGGGGCGGTATGATTTTGCTTGGCTCGACCGTGTAATCGATCTGCTGCATTCCCACGGGATACGCATCCTGCTTGCGACCGCAACTGCATCACCGCCGCCGTGGTTTTCGCGCATGCACCCCGAAAGCCTTCCTGTCGATAAACATGGGCTGCGATACAAACCCGGTTCACGGCAGCATTACTGCCCGAACAGCGCCGCCTACCGTCATGCAGCATCCGCACTGGTCACGAAGTTGGCTCAGCGCTACGGGAAACATCCGGCAGTTTTGATGTGGCATGTGAACAACGAATACGCGTGCCACACCTTTGAATGTTACTGCGATACTTGCCGCGATCACTTTCCTGCATGGCTGCAAGAACGCTATACGACACTGGATGTTCTTAACGAGGCATGGGGGACGCACTTTTGGAGTCAACGGTATGGGCAGTGGGATGAAATTGAACTGCCGAACAGAACCATCACCTTTGTCAATCCCGGGCAAATGCTCGATTATCGTCGTTTCATGAACGACTCGATCCTCAGCCTGTTTCGCAGCGAAATCGAGGCGATTCGGGCGGCTGGCGCACAGCAGCCGCTGTTCACCAATATGGTGTTCGGCTTGAAGTGGCTCGATCAATATGAATGGGCGCGTTATGCGGATTACACCGCTATCGATATGTATCCCGATCCGTCACTTGGGGAGCGGGCATGGAGCAGCGTCGCGTTTGCCTATGATGCTATTCGTTCCGCGAAAGGCGGCAAGCCATTCCTACTGCTGGAACAGGCGACAACACAGGTCAATTGGCGTCCTATTAATCAACTGAAGCCGCCGGGTATGATGCGCGCACTCAGTTATCAAGCCATAGCACGCGGCGCGGACAGTGTGATGTTCTTCCAATGGCGGCAGTCAAAAGCCGGTGCTGAAAAGTTCCATTCAGGGATGGTGCCGCTGGGGGGCACTGTTGGAAGTCGCATTTTCGCAGAAGTCTCGCAGCTTGGTGCAGAACTGAAGCAGATAGTGGATGTCAAAGGCACTCGCGTTCAGGCGCAGGTGGGACTCGTATTTAGCTATGAGAATGTGTGGGCGCTAGAAATTGATTCGAAACCCGCGCAAATCGATGCGATGAGCGCGATTCTGCCGTGGCATGATGCTCTTGCACAACAAAACATCCCGGTTGATATTCTTCATCCAGACTCTGAGTTCGCAGGGTATCGTGTCCTCGTCGCACCGCTTCTCTATCAGATAACTCAATCACAAGCGGAGAAACTGCGCCAATTCGTGCACGGCGGCGGCACGTTAATCGTCACCTATTTCAGCGGGATTACAGATGCGCGTGATCATATTTGGGCGGGGCGTTCTCCCGGTCTGCTGCAAGATGTATTAGGGATAAATGTGGAGGAATGGCAGCCGCTGCTTCCCACTGAAATGATTCCGATCACCGATCATAAAGGCAGGGAGGCAAATGGACAGCATTGGGTTGATCTGCTCCACCCGGTGACCGCTGAAATCCTTGCTCACTACGACGGCGGGTTTATCGACCAACGCGCGGCGATCACGCGTAATCGGTTTGGGAATGGACAGGCGTACTATGTGGGAACACGTCCCGAAGCGGCTTATCTGCGTGACCTCTTCTGCCACATCTGCGCGGAACAGTCGATTCACGCGCTGATAGAGTCAGCAATCGGCGTGGAAGCCACACTTCGAAGCGATGGGTCAAATCACTACTTGTTCCTGATCAACCATACAGGAACGAAGCAGCTAGTCACGCTGCACGGTCAGACAGGCATCGATCTGATCAGTGAAACACGTATAGCCGATCAATTCTCGATCGAACCGTATGGTGTTCGGGTCATGCGATTACTTTTGTGATGACAGCGGGGAATGACGGTTGGGGTTTCCGAGGCGTGTGTAGAGATCATGCGGAAATCTGCCGTCAAGCCCTCGCTCAGTAGTGTGATCGAAGGCATCACCGTAAGTATTTCGAGCCGCATAGGTCAACGGCTTTATGAAAGGGAATGCTCACTGTTTGCGAAACTGGCTCAATTGTGCCTGATCAGGCGCGGTTGATGTTCCGCCGCTGCCCAGTGTGGACAACCCGCCGCAGATGTTCCCCCAGCGCAGACATTCTACGAGATCGTGCCCTTCAAGCCAGCCTGCTAAAAATCCAGCGTTGAACACATCACCCGCTCCAGTGGTATCGATAGGCGTCACTTGGAGTGCTGGCTCATACAAGGTGCGATCCCCCTGCCATGCGTATGCTCCATGAGCACCCGCTTTGATAACCAGAATCGGCACCAGCAGACGCAGAATATCTGCCGCTGCGGTGATCGAATCGCATCCCGTGAGCTGCATCGCTTCCTTCGCATTGGGCATAAAGACATTCAACAGGCGAATCGTTTCGCGTACATTCGGTGTGTCCAGCGTGATCGGACGATCTTGGCAGTCCATTGAAACGGAAATGCCGCGTTCCTGTACCTTTTCAAGAAGTTCGCGGGTACGGGGATCAATCTGGAATCCGGTGAAGTGCAAATGGCGAAAGCGCACCCGATCTAGGGCATCAAATGCGAGTTGAACGGGTGTTGGTGCGGGATCGATATAGGTAATCATTGCGCGATCATCAGGGTAGGATAGTGAAACTGTCACCCGCTGAAACGGCACATCTGTGAAGTTAAGCAGCGACGTTTCGACCCCTTCGCGCTTCACCGTGTCTATAACAAATTGGCTGAACAGATCAGTGCCAACTGTGCCTGTCCAGCTTACCCGAATTCCCAACCGCTGAAGCGCGATCACCGTATTCAACACACCGCCAACCGTGACAGTTAATCCCTGTGTGTAGACTTCGCTGCCGAGGGCGGGAAAACCGGGCAACCCCGTAAAGATGAAATCGCAGAAATAGTTGCCCGGGATCAGGATGTCACAATCGATCAATGCCACGCTCCGATCAGCGGTTCGTGGGCACGGATGAACGCATCGACCAGCTTTTCTGCCAGCGGATACGAGCCAATTAGTGGGTGAACGGTGAGCGCTTGAACCGCGAGCGAACGGTCACGCCGCAGCACGGCATGTGAACCAAGCCGTTCGTACTGCTTGACGTTTTGCATCAGCAGCAGTTGATGATCGGGAATAACGCCGACAGGTTCCGGGACAATTCCACG
>CALBRY010000631.1 GCA_937927665.1 uncultured Chloroflexota bacterium | reverse complement strand
CCCTGAAAGCACCGCTTTTTCATAGGCGCTGATCGCGTCCATATACGCAAACCCGACCGGGACGCCCTGCTGCTGACAGTGATAATCCCACACCGCGCCGAACGGCATTCCCTTGATTTCTTCCAGCATTGCCAACCGTGCCGTGTGATTTCCGTCTTTCTCAAACTGGCATAGCAGGTCTTTCGGTTCGACTAGTGCCATCAAAAGCGCACGCAGCGCGTTTCGCGTGCCGATTGTCCACGCCGCCACACGGTTGATGCTGGCATCAAAGTAATCCAGCCCGATATGCACACGGTTGATAAATCCGCCGCGCACAACTTCCTGCATGATCGCCTGCAAATCATCGGTGAGCGTGACCACGTGATCGCTGTCCCAACGCACTCCCCGGCTGACATGCAGCAGAAGCTCAGGCACATACATCAGCGCAGACGAGATTTTGTCCGCGATCCCTTCGGTGGGGTGGAAATGCCCCGCGTCGAGGCACAACAGCACATCATCGCGGCTTGCGACGTAGCCAAGATAGAACTCGTGTGAGCCGACGACATAACTTTCAGAACCAATGCCAAACAGCTTGCTTTCGACCGCATCGCGGTGATACATCGGGTTGATCGGGTCGGCAAGAATCGCGTCGAGCGAAGCTTTAAGTCGTTCGCGCGGGGATTTTCGATCATAAGGCGTGTCTTTGTAACCATCGGGAACCCAGATATTGGTCACGCACGGCGTTCCCAATTCATGCCCGAAATACGCACTAATGCGGCGGCTGGCGATGCAGTGTTCGATCCAGAACTGACGCACGCCCGCGTCTTGGTGTGCCAGTGTAAAACCGTCATCCGATAGTGGATGAGAGAAGCATGTCGGGTTGAAGTCCAACCCGTGATGATTCGCTTTTGCCCAATCCACCCATCCGGCGAAATGTTCCGGAAGAATGGCATTACGCTCGACCTTCGTATCGCTTTCCAGATAAATCGCGTGCAAGTTCAAACGGTGTTTGCCGGGGATCAGGCTGTACGCTTTATCGAGATCTTGCCGCAGTTCGGAAACCGTGCGCGCCTTGCCGGGGTAATTCCCCGTTGCCATAATTCCGCCGCTCAACCCGCGACCGGGGTCTTCAAAGCCGCCGACATCATCACCCTGCCAGCAGTGAAGACTGATTGAAAGGGTTTGCAGCGTTCGCAGTGCTGCATCCGTATCGACGCCAAGCACTGCATACCGCTCTTTGGCGATCTGGTATGCGGCTTGGATCTGCTGATCGCTTGGTGAGTTACTCATAGAAACCTCAGTCTAGGTGGAACACTTCTTCTAATTCAACAAACAACTGATCGGGATGCGCCCCTTCGGGAATATCAAAATAGGGACTCATCTTGTCCTGCCAACGCTGATTCACGTCAGTTTTGCTCATCGCAGCCTGAGCCGCCGCAAGCGACTCCGGTGTTTCAAAATAACCAAATAAGGTTCCGTCGTCGCGCATAAATAATGTGTAGTTGTGCCATCCGGCGTCGGTCAGCGCGTCCAACATTTCCTGCCAAACATGCCGGTGATGTTCTTTATATTCTTCGATCAGAGCCGCTTTGACTTTAATAATGAATCCAACACGTTTCATGATGTCCTACCGGTGTTCCAGCATGGCTTTTGTGGAAAATGGTTGTGCTTCAAAGCGTTACACCCCCACGCCTCCTTGATTTCCAAATCAGGCTGAGAGGGTGTAACACGTCATCCTCTCCCCGGTCGCAAATGGGGAGAGGTACGAAACGATTTAGCTGCCTTCTGCGGGGATCGCCCACTCTTCGAGATTTTCCGCCGAATAGACGCTGAACGGTCCCATCAGGACGCGCAGACCGCCTTCACGGGTCGGGTCTTCTTCGATTGTGTACGTGCCCATACGACCGGCTTCAAACGTCACGCCGACTTCTGCCGTGATCGCGCCCGTCTGCAACATGTAGGTGACGTAATAGGTCAGGTAGCCGAGATCGCTGAAGCTCCACAGCGCGAATTCCTGCGAACAGCCGTTTTCAACAAATTCCTGCATTTCCATCGGCAGACCCAAACCGCTCACCGCGATCTGACCGCACAGACCTTCATCCTGCATCGCTTTTGCAGCGGCGGCGATACCGACCGTTGTCGGTGCCATGATCAGTTCAAGGTCGGGGTAGCTGTCGATTAAACCGAGCGCTTCGTTGTAGCTGTCATCCGGATCATCATTGCCGTAAACAATCGTGACCAGTTCGAGCGCTGCATAAGCCTCGTCTGTTTCGAGAACTTCTTGCATCGCGGCGATCCATGCGTTCTGGTTCGAGGCATCCGGTGTCGCGGAGAGAACCGCAAACTGACCGCCGTCTTCGCCCAGAATACGGAGCGCCATATCTGCCATCACCGTACCGGTTTCGCTGAAATCTACCTGAGCGATAAACAGTGCTTCGCCCGAAGGATCAACCGGGGAGTCCCATGTCACGACGGTAATTCCTTCTTCCATCGCGCGCGTCGTCGAGGGCAGAAGTTGTTCGTAGTCATTGGCGGAAATCATGATGCCGCCGACGCCCTGTGTAATCGCCGATTCGATAATATCGATCTGACCGGGGGCGCTCGCTTCGCTAGGACCGTTGAAAATCAATTCGCCGGGGTTTTCAAGTTCGGCGTGCGCTTCGATCGCGCCTTCGTGCGCCTGATCGAACACGGCGTTGCCGAGAGCCTTCGGCAGCAGCAGCATATCAACTTCTTGACCGGGCGTAGCAGTAATGACTTCTTGCATGAACGCGGGCTGAACCGCGATCAGGAGAACGACAGCCATCAAAAAGACTAAGCGAAGGTGCTTCATCAGTTGTTTTCCTCTCATTAGTTTCAGACGTTTCTGACGTGCGATACTGCTTAAATGCAAACCATCTATTCCCAGTATCCTGTCTATACAGCTTCTCCCTTCGTTATGCGATTGCGATCAACAAACGAGCGCCAGAATTTCGACCCCTGAAGGCTCTGCGCCCAATTGGGAATAAGTACGGAAAGGATGAGCAGCGCGCCGACGATGCTCGTTTGCACATTGCTGCTCACGTTGGCGAGGGACATGCCGTTGCGGATGTTCAGCACGACGAGCAGCGACAACCCGACGCCCAACATCGTCCCTTTACCGCCAAAGATGCTCACACCACCGAGCAGCACAATCGTGATAATGTCGAGTTCAAAACCCTCTGCTGCGTTTGCGCGAATGTTGCCGAGCCGAGCCGCGTACCACAACCCCGCGAACGCAGCCATCAACCCGGTGAACACGAAGATCAACATCTTTACGCGCCGCACGCTGATCCCGGCATATTCCGCGCCCGGTCGGTTGTTGCCAATCACATACACGTAGCGCCCGAACGATGTCCGGCTCAAGATGATGTAGCACACCACGAACAGAACCGCGAACAAGATCACTGTGAACGGGAAAGTGCCGATCCACTCGTTTTGAGCCAATCCCGTAAACCATTCGGGATAGCCGCCAACCGAGCGATCTTCAAGGAGGATGCGCGCCACACCGCGATACGTGATTAAACCGGCGAGTGTGACGACGATTGAAGGCATATTCAGGTAGGTGATGAAAAAGCCATTGAGCGCGCCGCAGATCGCACCGATGAGCAGCGCAAGCGCAAACCCGGCAGGGAGCGACCATCCCGCCTCGAATGTGACTGCCAGCACGGATGCTGATAAACCCATCAACGACGCGACCGAAAGATCAATTTCGCCGTTGATGATCACGAAGGTCATCAACAGAACGACCATCGCTTTTTCGATGCTCAAGCGAAAAATGTTTGAAATGTTGTTCGCGTCGAAGAAGAACGGCGAAAGCTGTGTGTTGATCACCAACACGATGATCAGCACGATCAACAGCAGGGTTTCCCAACGGCGAAGCCATGTCCAGCGTGAAAGAAGCTGCATCATCAGGTTATGCCTCCACCTGTCCCGCAGTCGGCGCGGAAAGCGCTTCTCGCTTGTGTGCTTTTTGTGCGCGTGCCGCCCACCATGTCCGCAGTCGGCTCATCATCACTGAGTCGGTTGTTACGGCGATCAAAATGAACACGCCAAGCAGTGCATCTTTCCAGAATTCATTGATTCGCATGCGGATCAAACTCTGTTCGATCGTGCCAACCAGCACCGCGCCTAGTAACGTGCCAAACACCGTACCCGATCCGCCGTTTGTGTTCACACCGCCGACGACGACCGCTGCTACGACCTGAAGTTCCAAACCGGTCGCCGCAACTGCCGTGATCGTGCCGATACGCGCCAGATACACGAAACCACCCAAGCCTGCCAGTGCGCCGCTGATCATGAATGCGGTGAAGACCAACCGCCGCGCAGGAATTCCTGCGACTTCTGCTGCTTCGGTACTTGAGCCGACCGCATACAAGCGTCTGCCAAACGACGTGTACATCAGGATCATTTGAAACAGAATCACAGCCACCAGCGCGATCACGGGCAGCGCGCCGAATTCCACTTCACCGATCGTGAAAACGGTCTGCTGTGGCAGTTCTTTGATCCAATCGGGGAGCATACGCGTGGCAATCGACTGTGAGCCGGAATATTCGACGAGTGCGCCGCGATAGATCGCCAATGTGCCGAGCGTCACAACGACAGCGGGAACACGCCCATACGCGACGAGAAATCCGTTCAGCATCCCCGCAAGCGCACCGACTCCCATCGCCAGCGCGACAGCGGCGGCAGGATGCAAATCACGATTAAAACCGAACTGCTGCCCGATGAAGAACGCTGTAAACCCGACAATCGACCCAACCGACAAATCGATGTTGCGGGTGAGAACGACGATCGTTTGACCGACCGCGACGATCATAATGATCGATACTGTGGTGGCGATCCGGCTGAATGTGCGCGGCGAAAAATACCCGTCGATCTGGCTGCCAAAAAGCAGCAGCACCAGAATCAAAATCACAAACAAGCTGAGTTCGCGCACCTGCTGTAAGTGCAGCAGACCACGCAGGGATTTCATGAGCCGATCCTTTCCGCGTTCGCAGCCTGACCCATTGCAGCAGTCATGATCACTTCCTGAGTCGCCGCTTCGCGGGGGAAAATGCCCATCTGTCTGCCTTCGCGCATGACCAGAATCCGGTCACTCATCGCCAGCACTTCCGGCAGATCGGACGAGATCATCAGGATGGCGATTCCCTGCTGCGCCAGATCATTGATCAGCCGGTGAACTTCTTCTTTCGCACCTACATCGATTCCGCGTGTCGGCTCATCGAGGATCAACAGGCGAGGTTTTGTGTTGAGCCATTTGCTCAAGACGACTTTTTGCTGATTACCGCCGGAAAGTTTACCCGCGACATGCTGCACCGAAGGCGTGCGAATGCTGAACTGCTGACGATACGACTCGGCGGTTTTCGCTTCTCCGCGCCCTTGAATGATCCCGATCCGGTTCACATAACCCTTGAGCATCGGCAGCGAGATATTCGCGGCAATTGTCATGGGCAGAATTAGACCGTGCTGGCGGCGATCTTCCGGCACATACGCGATTCCCATCTTGATCGCCTGACGCGGCGCGTGAATGCGGACAGCCTGCCCTTCGTACTCGATCTGCCCCTGATCCGCCGGGACAATCCCAAACAACGAGAGCGCGACATCGGTACGCCCGGAGCCAACTAAACCGGCAAACCCCAGTACCTCGCCCGCGTGCAGATCAAATGTAATACCGGAATACACGCCTTCGCGTCCAAGGTCGCGCACAGAAATGACAGGTTGACCTTTTTTGCTCGGCGTTTTTGTGAACAACTGCCCCATTTCGCGCCCCACCATATCGCGGATCGCGCTTTCCGGGGTGACTTCGCTCGCGGGGGCTGTCGAGATCAATTGACCATCCCGAAACACCGTGATCCGGTCGGAAATACGGAATACTTCGTCCATACGGTGACTGATAAACAGGATCGCTACGCCCGATTTCCGCAAACTGCCCACCAGTTTGAACAACTGCTCAACCTCATGAGCGGAAAGCGATGCGGTCGGCTCATCCATGATCAGCACGCGCACATTCATCGAGATCGCTTTCGCAATTTCGACTGTTTGCTGCGCGGCGAGCGGCAGTCCACGCGCCTGAGCGCGCACATCAAGGCTGACATCAAGTTTCGCCAGCACCGCTTCTGCATCGCGGTACAGCTTGCCCCAATTGACGATCCGCCCGCGTTTGCGGTGGCTGATGAAAATGTTTTCGGCAATATTGAGATCAGGAAATACCAGCGGTTCTTGATAGATCGCGGCGATTCCGTGCGCTTGTGCGTCGGCAGAACTTCTCAGGTGGATCGGATGCCCGTCGAGCAGGATTTCGCCCGTATCCGCCTGATAAATGCCTGTCATGATTTTGATCAGAGTCGATTTACCAGCGCCATTTTCTCCGAGGAGCGTGTGAACCTCGCCGGGGTACAACGTGAGGGAAACATCGCTTAACGCCTGAGTTGCCCCAAAGCGTTTGGAGATGCTGCGTATTTCAAGCAGTGGAGGAGTCACAGAGGTCATCTTTTCTCTGCAATCAAGTGTTTTATTGAACAGAAGCTCTTTATCAGTCTCAGTCTAGACCTGATCAACAATTTCCGCAAGTAGTTTCGAGAGTTTTCAACAATAATCACCAATTTTCACCGAACAGACACACAAATGCTGACGTGAACGCACCAATTGAGTGAAAAATCCGCTACACTAGGATCAGGGTAAGCATCGGTTGGAAAGCCGCGCATCCGAATATCACCGGATCAAAACGGGAAACATCATGCAGCAGTCCGCAAGCGCGTATGAACGACATCAGGCGATTCTGGATTTGATCCGGCGCTCCGAAAGCGTCCGTGTGACCGATCTCGCGGAACTGCTGAACGTCTCAGAAAGCACGATCCGAACTGATCTCGAACTGCTCGATGAGCAGGGGTTATTAATCCGTATTCGCGGCGGAGCAATCGCTAAAAATGTCGAACCTGTCAGCGGTGCATCCGCGCATCTTTCGCAGCGCGTGATGACCAATTCTGACGACAAGCGGCGGATCGCGCACGCGGCGGCAGGCATGATCGAAGACGGAGACGTGATCATGCTGGACGCGAGTTCAACAATCCTGCATCTTGCACCTTTTCTACGGGACCGCCGGAATTTGACCGTATTTACAAACGGGATCGATGTTGCGCGTGCGCTTGCGGGAGAGCCTTCGAATACCGTGATTATTCTGGGCGGTATTTTGCGCCCGAATGGGAACTCGATTACGGGAGAAATCAGCAAGCAGCTTTTGCAGAATTATCGTATACAAACCGCGTTCGTCTCGTGCAGCGGATTTACCCTCGAACATGGTTTTTTTGAGATGAATCTGCAAGAAGCACAGATGAAAACGTTGATGTTGGAGGCTTCTGAGCGCCGAGTCATGCTGCTCGATTCGAGCAAAATTGGGCGCGCAGGGTTAACGACATTCGGCACACTGGCGGATTTTGACTACTTCGTAACCGATGAAGGGGTTGAAGCGGCGGCGATCGAAGCGGTGCGGCAAAACAATGTTCACGTCATCATCTGCGGCGACCAAACCGCGCGCACCTACGCGCCGAACGATGTCAAGCGCGCTACATACCGGATCGGCTTCGCTAACTTGAGCGAAAGCACGCCGTTCAGCCGTGATGTCCGGCGCAGTCTCGAAAAAGCGGCGCAAGAAAACAAAGATGTTGAGCTTATCCTTGCAGATAACGCGCTTGATCCTCAAATCGCGCTTCGTGTCGCCGATGAACTGATCGCACAGGATATCGATCTCGTAATTGAATACCAGATCGATGAGACAATGGGCAACTTGATCGCGCACAAATTCCAGCAGGCGAACATCCCGATCATCGCGGTCGATATTCCGATGGTGGGCGGCGTGTATTTTGGGGTGAACAATTATGTCGCGGGGCGGCTGGCGGGCAGTGCTTTAGGCAGCGCAATCCACAATCGTTGGCGCGGTGAACTCGACTATTTGATCATTTTGGAGCAGCAGCGGGCGGGCAACCTTCCCGCGATGCGGATACAGGGACAGTTGGACGGTATCTATGAAACTGCCGCGCCGATTCCGCCGGAGAAAATTCTCCGCGTCGATTCGGATAACACATTTGAAGGCAGCTATGAGATCATGCGAAAAGTGTTCCGCGAACTCTCCCCTGCTGCGCGCATTGCTGTGATCTGCTTCAATGATGACGCCGCCGCCGGAACACTGCACGCGGCGCGTGATACAGAACATGATCAAAATCTGCTGCTCGTCGGTCAAGGCGCGGATCGACGTTTGCGGGCGGAGATGCGTAATCCATCAACGCCTGTTGTTGGAACAACGGCGTTTCGACCGGAAGACTACGGGCGCTATTTAATCACCCTTGCGCTCGATATTCTTTCGGAAAAGCGCGTCCCGCCCGCCGTCTATATGGAGCATTACTTCGTCAACCCGCAAAACGTCGATTCGTACTATCCGCCAGAACTCGAATACCCGGTTTAGAGAATCTGCGATAAGAACAACTCGGTGCGCGGGTGATGTTCCACATGGGTAGCGAAGAAATGCTCCGGCTGCCCTTCTTCGACAATGCGCCCCTGATCGAAAAACACGATCCGGTCCGCAACTTCGCGGGCGAAGCCCATTTCATGCGTAACAACCAGCATCGTCATCCCGCTGCGGGCGAGTTCTTTCATCACATCCAGCACTTCTTTGATCATTTCAGGGTCAAGCGCCGAAGTCGGCTCGTCAAACAGCATGATTTTCGGCTCCATCGCCAACGCGCGCGCAATCGCAACACGCTGCTGCTGACCACCCGAAAGCTGACCGGGGTATTTCTTCGCCTGTTCGGGAATACCGACGCGCTCCAGCAGTTCAAGCGCTTTTTGTTCCGCTTTTGCCCGTGCCGTGTGACGCACTTCACGCGGACCTAACGTGATATTTTCCATCACCGTCAGATGCGGGAACAAATTAAACTGCTGGAATACCATACCGACTTCGCGGCGGATCGCGGCGATTTTGGCGCTGTTGTGGCTGACTTCGATACCATCGACGATGATCTTTCCTTCTTGGTGCTGCTCAAGTTGATTGATGCAGCGGATGAACGTCGATTTGCCCGATCCTGACGGACCGATGATCACCACAACTTCGGATGGCATGACCTGCATCGAAACATCCCGCAGGGCGTGAAAATCACCGTACCACTTGTTGATGTCGGTACATACGATGATCGGTTCGGTTCTTGTGTCACGAGTTGCCATTGCAGTTTTCACCCATCTGATAACCGTTTACAGCTTGGTACGGCGCATCACACCCGCGCCGCTCTTTTCGATGCGGCGGCTGAGCGCAGCCATGCTGTAACTGAATACGAAGTAAATCAGAGCGATAAAGAACAGACCTTCACGGCGCAGTCCGATGTATTCGGTTTGCGCGTACACGTTTTCGGCAATACCGAGCAGATCCGTCAAGCCAACGATTGCGACCAGCGTTGTATCTTTAAACAGCGAAATGAACTGCCCGACGAGTGCCGGAATTACTGCGCGGAGCGCTTGCGGCAGCGTGATCCGCAATGTGATTTTCCATGCAGGCAGCCCAATCGCGCGTGCCGCTTCAATTTGACCTTTCGGGATCGACTGCAAGCCGCCGCGCACATTCTCCGCCAAATACGCCGCACTGAACAAAATCACGGCGACAGTTGCGCGGAAAACGTTCGGGAATCCGGCAAGACGCGGATCAACCAGCGGGATCAAGAGCTGCGAGATAAACAGCACGGTGATCAGCGGCACGCCGCGCACGATTTCGATATAGAGGATGCTAAACGTGCTGACGACGGGAAGGGTGCTGCGCCGCCCCAAGGCGAGCGCCACGCCTAACGGGAACGAAAGCGTGATTCCGGTGATGGTCAAGAATAAGGTGAGCAGCAGCCCGCCCCACAGCGATGTATTCGTGATGGGCAGCGGACCGCCAACGCCGTAGGTGAGGATTATCGCAATGATCGGTGCGGCGATGATCATCCAGATGGTCGCGCGCTGTGATGTGCCGCGCGGACGAATCGGGTGCGGCGCGGCGCGATCAAGCATACGAGCGATGGCATACCCTACCGCGACCGCGATCACGACCAGCAGCGCAGGGACATTGATCTGCTGCATCAGCGGTGCAACATACAGCCGGAGATAGTCTTCCGCCTCGTTTGATCCCCGGTAGCGATTGTTGATGATCACGTTATACGGCACATTTTCACCGTCAATCTGAGGGCGGCGCGCCTCAAATGTGAAACCGTCGCTCATGCGAACGTACTGCTCTACGCGCAGCGCTTCGCTGACCGTCTCGCCACTGTCATCCGTGACCGCACCGCGGATCAGGTTGCGTTCGAACAGCGGATAAATCCCCCACACCTTAAGTAGTGTGACGCCTTCCGCACCTTCTGGCGCAGTTTTGGAGAGGATATACCAACCATCGGCGGGCAAAGTCACGCTAAATGGGTCGCTCGTGAGTGATACCTCAGCGCTGGCGATCGTTTCCAGCGTGCTCGCATCGATGACGCTCACAAG
>CALBRY010000630.1 GCA_937927665.1 uncultured Chloroflexota bacterium | reverse complement strand
GAAGACACGACTCGAACAAGAGCTTACGGATGTTAGCCCATGTCGATTTCAGAGGATAGGCTCGCTCTCAGCGATACAGAGATCGAGTCTAGTTCGTGGAGCAAAGCCTGCGGTAACCGCCCCCCATATGTGGCGTTTGGTCTACCCCCAGTTTATCCGGGGTAGACCACTCCAAAGTCCTTTACTCACCCACCATACGAGCAGCATTCCCATTACGCCTCGTTATCCTTCTTCAGCTTCTTGAATCGTTGGTCGCCAGCCGTGTAGCTGAATATTTCTTAGAGACGCAAAAATCTTTCATCATTGCGAATTCCATTTGGTCCGAATTGGCGGACCGTCATCGGGATACATTGTTGAAAATGCGCTTTCGATAGTCAGTTCGAACAGCACATAGTGATCTTTGGGCTGATACCCGTACCGAGCGGCTAATTCCCGCAGCAACGGATCCTCTGTCAGAGAGGCGTGTCCCGTCAGATAAAATTCACCTTCACCACCGCCGTCATCCGCAACTGTGCAGTGTAGTGCATAGCCTGAACCCCGCTGTAGATCGTGACCTTTAGGCGATGTCGGCTCCATGAACAGCAGCAGATGCCCTTCAGCGATGATCGGTGTGACCGGGTGGACGCGCGGCATTCCGTTTGCGCGGACGGTTGCTAGATAGGCTGGTGCTACCTTGAATCGCTTCTCGCCGAATGCCGCGAGTTTAGGCACAGCGTTTGCAAAGTTTTGCCAGGAAAGGTTCATATATGCTCTCTTTTGTTTCGTAAAACCGCCACCAGAATGATCGCGTGCGGTCAATTGGTGATACCCTGTAATCTATTCATTACCGATCCTTTTTGCGAGTGGGTCTTACCTGAGATCTTGCTCAATCATGTGTGTATGCTCTTTGACGTTCTGTGTAAAACGGGTTAGGAAATCCGCGATGATTTCAAGTTCTGTGTCTGAATAACTCGCTATGAGTTCCTTATGTGCTTTCTGCACCCCTGAAACCAATGAAACACTAGTCACTGCCGCCTCGCTATTAATCTCAATCAGGACGCGGCGCCTGTCATTGGGATTGTGCTTTCGGGTAATGAACCCTGCTTTCTCTAATCGATCAAGCATGGTCGTTGTTGCACCAGTTGTCAAACCAGTGTAGCGGGCAAGTTCTGTTGGGTTTGAAATGCCCTTGATGCGTAAGAGGCTCAGGCACTCCGACTCTGTAATGTTAAGACCAAGCTTTCTCCCCATTGCGTTGCGAAACAACACACTATTGATGCCGTACTCGGCTGCCGCCATAAGTACTTCTTTTTCTAGATCAGCTTTTGAATTCATGACAAAACCCTCTTGACATTGTCTTGATTATCAAGTAACTTGATTATAGAGTTAAAAAGCCGAAAGTCAAGGACAGAGACGGAGATTCTTATGACCCAAGGTACAAAACCCACTAAGAAAAACACGCACCAGTCCAACGGATTTACGGACGAGGAACGCGCTGCGATGAAGGTGCGCGCCAAAGAACTGAAGGCAGAAGCGCGCGCGGCGAAAAACAAAGCGGAAGGGGAAAATGAATTGCTCGCGGCGATTGCTGAGATGCGAGAACCGGATCAAAGCATGGCTCAGAGGCTTCATGAGATTATCACCGCCAGTGCGCCACACCTCTCGCCTAAAACCTGGTACGGGATGCCTGCATATGCTAACAAGGACGGTAAGGTCGTTTGCTTCTTCCAGAGTGCAGAGAAGTTCGGCGCACGGTACGCGACATTGGGTTTTAATGACACAGCAAACCTGGACGAAGGCAGTATGTGGCCCACTTCCTTTGCTCTGAAGGCATTGACCCCTACCGAAGAGGCAAGAATCGCCGCGCTTGTGAAGAAAGCAGTAAGCTAAAGAACACAGGGTCATCGCATCAAACATCAGATCATTGTTCAAGGCTATTGATCACAGATGCCGATGCGATGACCCTACAAGGAGCAGAAAATGTCGTTAATCCATTTTGAAACTACACCGCTTAAAGTCGGCGGCTGGACTATTATCAGATTGCCCGAAAGCGCGAGCGCAAAGCTTCCATCGCGTGGTATGACACTGGTTGAGGCTACGATTAACGGTTTCCGATCAATAATCGTGCTCGAGCCGGATGGCAAGGGAAGCCACTGGTTTAGGATTGACCCTAGACTGTGTGAAGCCGCGGGTATAGATGCAGATGACCTCATAACAATGACGGTTGCGCCGTCTAAAGAGTGTCCGGAGCCGGAGGTGCCAGCGGATTTGAACAGGGCACTGGCGTCCGATCCGAAAGCGAACGCCCTGTGGAAGAAGATCACACCGCTGGCGCGTTGGGACTGGCTCCGATGGATACGCGCCACCAGCAGCGGGGAAACGCGCAGTCGGCGCATCGAGGTAGCCCTATCGAAACTCAGAGCAGGCGAACGAAGGCCATGCTGCTTCAACCGCAATGCATGTACTGAACCTGAGGTTTCGAAAAATGGGGTACTACTCGAAGCAACGAAGTAAAGACGTTCGGGAATTTATTAAGAGAGGCGATGGAGTGAGGAGGAAAGAAAGACTAAATCCTCCGAAGTCACCCTCTCAAGAGATAGATGACATAATCAACGAAGCAGGCGGCTGGAAGTGTAAAACGTCAGAGGGTGTGAGACACGAGAGGGTATAAAGTGAAGAGATACTTTCCCATCTGAAGGAATGAACAAGGAGGAAGCATCAGATGGCAAGAGACGAGAAAGGATCAGCCGAAGCCGTGATACGGGATATCCGCCGACAGACACGGAAGAAGTACAGCGCCGAGGAGAAGATCCGGATTGTGCTGGAGGGGCTGCGAGGGGAAGACAGCATCGCCGAGCACTTCATTCGCACATTCAAGGAGGAACATATCGGTTACAGTGAGTACGAGGATTTTGACGATGCCCAGAGCCAGTTGCAATACTGGCTTGAGGTGGCTTATATGACCGAACGCCTGCACCAAGCGTTGGAATCTCACATCGGCGGAGTTCGAGTTGGCGGCAGGTTCTCAAGTTTGCCATCCTACTTTATCTCCGATCTAAATTCTTCCAGAAAAACCACCGCACTACAGTCAGTCAGCATCTCCCAGTCCGTATAGAAGAAGAAATTCAGTATTGAGAAGCACCACATGGTCTTGAAGAGGAGTCACCTGCGCATATTGCTTTGCTGCTACCCAGACCTCGTTCACAATTTGACTGTGTGCGTCGATTAACGCACTGGCAAACGAATCGCGTAGCCATGTGGGTAATTCGGTGCAATCCAACACACAAAAGTTCTTTGCTGCTTCCGCAAATTCCGGGATCCGCAGTTGAATTTGGGCTTGTTTGAAAATGCATTGAAGCAAATAAGTGGTATCTTCAAGCCCTAAAGCAAGCTTCCACGCTTCGGCTACATAGCGTTGCGCAGCGATAAACTCATCCTGATCAGCTGAAAGATCGGCTAGATCAAGCAGCGCGGAAAAAATTCGCGGCTTATGTCCGATTTCTTTAAATAAAGCGTAGGCTTGGTAGGTATGCAACCGCGCCGACTCGAGACTCTTCTGCAGTCGCTCCACAAACCCTAGATTCACACAAACACACGCTACTTCCCAGACGGTGTCCAAGCCAAACTGTTGTTGTATACGCAGGCTTCGTTCATAATAGGCTTGTGCACCCATCCAGTCGGACTCACTGCGTGCATGAGTACCCAGATTGTTGCAGGCGCGTGCGACACCCAGATAATCATGGATTTGCGTATACTGCTGAAGCGCCTGCAAGAGTAAACTCCGCATGTTCTCAAGAGATCCTAACCGATAATGGGTAATGGCTAAATTGTTATAGACTTGCGCCAGTCCATAGGTAATTTCGTGATGTTCGTAGATCTGACGACTGGCTTCGAGCACGGTGATTGCTTGATTCAGCATCCCCAAAGCAGAATAGATAAGTCCAAGGCTGTTCAAGGCTTCTGCCATCTCAACGGTATCGTTTGCAGAACGCAAATAGGCGGTCGAGGATTCAAGTAATTGGCGCGCCGATTCGTATTCCCCAAGCTTGTAATGAAGGAAACCCAGCCGAGCGTTTGTAACATAAAGCAAATGCTGAGCAGTCTCTGCGTTTTCGCGGTTGGTTCGAACTACCTGTTCAAGGGTTTTCTGAAGTGCGGAGAAGGCTTGCACTCCAGTTTGATATTGTGCCTGCGCCAAATAATAATAAGAAAGTGACCGCAGCAGCGGATAGAGTCTGCTCCAATCGCGCTTTTCAAGTAGCCACTCCCACATTTGTTGAATACTCGAAAGGCTCGCCTCAACGATACGAAGCGATTGGATCTTCCGCTCAGCCAGTTGTTGCTCATGATTCATCATCAGTAGCCCATAATGCTGGATAAAAGCATCTTGTAACCGCAGGTAAACAGAGCGATTTTGGCGAAGCTTTTTGTACAGCCAAGCGCGAAAGAGGTTGTGAAGCGTAAAAATATCCTTCTCTCGATGATAGGAGATCAAGGAGCGCTTGACAAAGGTATCGAGGGTTGAAGGGGTGATCTGGGCAATCTGATAGACCGTTTCAGCTTTAAACGCCCCGTCAAAAATAGCCAGTGACATGAGATCTTGTTGTTCGAAATCAGGTAGGAGCGTCCATGATCGGCTGAATAGCGTGTCGAGAGAAATCATGGAAGGTAAGGACGATACAGGTGCACCCAACGGCTGTAAATAGCACTGCAATTTCTCTAGGATAGCTTCACAGCGCATCGCTCGTATCCATGAGGCAGCCATTTCAAGGGCAAGCGGGAGTCCTTGAAGCAGGACACAGATCTTCATGATGGCTTCATGTTCACCTGCGGTTGGGGAGAAGTGCTCTGTTAACTGTTGCTGCGTAAGATGGACAAATAAGTCATAAGCACCGGTCTCATCTGCTGGTTGTGGGTTTTCAAGAACAGAACAAGCCAAACCACGGAGTTCAATGAAGAGCGATGACGCAACAACGGGGATGCGCTGCGTGGTGATCAGCACTTGGAGATGCGGGCAATAAGCTAGCACTTGTTCAATAAATACATCAAGTTCTGGGAGATGTTCTACTCCATCAAAGATCAGTAGGAAATCTTTGCTGCGCAGAAAATTAAGCAGTTGCTGCTTTACATCCTGTGTCGAATATGGCTCAAATGGCAAAAGCATGATGATTTCTTGAAGCCAGTTTTTCTGGGAAGCCGTTTCAAG
>CALBRY010000629.1 GCA_937927665.1 uncultured Chloroflexota bacterium | reverse complement strand
CATTCCGCTTTATCGAATATCTTGCGAGTACAGAAGGTCAAACCGAACAAGCCGCGCTCGGCTTCCAGATTCCTAATCAGCTTGAACTCGCACAAAGTGATGTGTTCCTTCAGCCGGATCAGCCGCCCGCCAATGCACAGGTATTCCTTGAAGCCGCCCGTTGTGAACGCCCCGGTCCATGGACAGAAACACCGCTTTACGGTCAGTGGTTTGATGATGCATGGTGGAATGGTGTTTGGCCCGCCGTCGTAAATGACGGTACGGCGCTCGCCGAAGATGAACTCGCGGATCGCGCATCGGCGTTCCAAGATGCGCTTGATGAAGCATGGGCAAGCGTCGGCGTCGATTCGTAAAACGATCGCTTACTGCTCCTCACCCCAACCGAAGGTTATTTTGAGAGGGGTGAGGAGTGGTTCAAAACCGTTTCGTACCAAAAGGATGTTGCGAATGGCAGCGATCAAACAGCCGAAGCGGGGATCGCTCCACCGGAGTGAGGCGATCTGGGGCTATCTTTTCATCGCCGCGCCGCTGATCGGGTTTCTCATCTTCGGCGCAGGTCCGCTGATCGGGTCACTGGTGATCGGGTTCACCCAATGGGATCTCGCCAGTCCGCCGGAGTTTGTCGGAACAGAAAATTACGCCAATACCTTGAGCTTATCGCTCCAGCCCTTAGCGCGTGAGCTTGACGAAGCGACGGGCGAACCGATGTATCGATGCGGGCGTGAGCGTGTGCCCGAATCGCGCCTGAACGAATTCACCACCGGACAGATCGACCCGATTACGAACGCGCCCTATATCTGCGAAGTGCGTTATGCCCGTGCTAGCAGCGCACTCCCAAGCGGCTACGAAGAATGGTTCCAGTTTGGGATCGGCGAACAGCGTTATATCGTCGGTGCGATTGATCCTGTTTTTTGGAAGTCGATGTTTAATACCTTCTTTTTGCTGCTATCCCTGCCGATCACAATCGTGTTTTCGCTGATTTTCGCCATCGCCATGAATCAGCGGATTATCGGATCGAATCTGTTCCGCACGATCTATTACACACCGGTGATCCTGCCAATCGCCGCCCTTGCGCTGATCTGGTTATGGTTATTCAACCCGGATTACGGCTTGATCAATTACGCACTCGGTCAGTTAGGGCTGGATTCCAACATCAATTGGCTCGGCAATCCGGTAACGGTGAAGCCCGCGATCATTATCATGATGGTGTGGAAGGGGCTAGGCTATCAGGTATTGATTTATCTGGCGGGATTGCAGAGTATCCCGCGCCATCTGCACGAAGCCGCCATGATCGATGGTGCGAACGTATGGCAGCGATTCCGCGCTGTCACATGGCCCGCACTGACCCCGACCACGTTCTTCCTCGTGATCACGTCCATGATCGGCGTATTTCAAGTGTTTCAAGAACCGTATTTGATGACGAACGGCGGACCCTATTTTGAATCAACCACTATGGTGATGGTGATCCAGCAGAACGCATTCCGCGATACACAGATGGGTTACGCATCCGCGCAAGCATGGATTTTGGGCGTGATTATCATCGCCGTGACACTGCTCAATTTCTACGTAAGCCGCCGTTGGGTGCAGTATGAGGCTTCATAATGGCTGATGTCGCGCGCTCATTTGAACAAACTGCTCCAAAACGCTCATCGCGGCTCGGCAGGCGCGAAACCGCCCTGCTAACCAAGATCGCCGCTTATGTGATCTTACTGCTTGGCGCGGCGGTGATGATTCTGCCGTTTCTGTGGATGATCTCGACCTCTTTCAAAACAGATTCCAGTTTGTTTGTACTACCGCCGCAGTGGATTCCCGAAAACCCGACGACGGAAAATTTCCAACTGGCGTGGGAAGTTGGCATGCTGCCGCGCGGATTCCTCAACTCTACGTATATCGCGCTCGCTTCGACACTCGGCGAGGTGTTTACCAGCACGCTGGCAGGATTCGCGTTTGCGCGCATGCGCTTTCCCGGTAGAAATAAACTTTTCGGCTTGCTGCTTGTCACCATGATGATCCCCGGCGTCGTCACGCTGATTCCGTCGTTTATCCTGTTTACGCGGCTTGGTTGGGTGAACACGTTTAACCCGCTGATCATCCCGATCCTGTTCGGGTCGCCGTTCGCGGTCTTTCTCAGTCGTCAATTTTTCGCCACCCTGCCCATTGAGCTTGAGGACGCGGCGAAAGTGGACGGCGCGAACTGGTTTCAAATTTACTTCCGCATTTTCTTCCCGCTGGCGCGACCAATCGTGGCGACTCTATTTGTACTCGGCTTTATCGCCCGCTGGAATGACTTTTTAGCGCCGTTGATTTATCTGCGCTCGGTCGATCTGTATCCCGTCCCGCTGCTGCTGGCGCGGCTCGATTCGGTCTATGAACAAAACTGGAATCTGCTCATGGCAGGGTCAACGCTGGCACTGCTGCCGATCCTGATCCTCTTCTTTTTCCTACAGCGCTTTTTCGTCGAAAGTATCGCCATGAGTGGAATCAAAGCATGAAAACAATCGTTCCGATTCGCCTGCTCGCTGTTCTCCTTTTCCTATGCGCGATCATTCCCGCCAGCGCCCAGCAGCAGACAGACCCGATCCCGATAGCATTACCAGTCTACGAGGGATATATCAGCGTCTCACCGAACGGGCGCTATTTTGTCGATGAGCAGGGACGGGGATTTCTCGTCATCGGTCAAAATGACGCGATCTCATGGGCGGGCTTGAATACCCTTTTTGACGGGACATCCGCCGAAGAAACCGAGCGCTATGTTCAGGATTTGCGCGCACACGGCATCACCGTGAGCCGGATCATGATCGAATACGCGCAGCAGGCATATTCGCTGCTTGAAAATCCCGTCGGCACGTTCTCCGATGCGGTCGTCGCGTTCTGGGATGCGTTTATCCCGATGGCGGAAGCGAACGGTCTATATCTCCTGCTCACGCCATACGACACGTTCTGGCAGTCCGCCAATTGGGAATCGTATCCATACAATACGGCGATGGGCGGCGCATGTGAAACACGCGGCGATTGGTTGACAGGTCGGGCGTGCATCGAAGCGCAGAAAGATCGCTGGCAGTTCATCATCGAGCGGTGGGGTGGTTCACCGAATATTTTCGCATGGGATATCATGAACGAGATCGATCTTGGGTGGGAAGCGACCACCGACGAGATCGATGCGTATATCACCGAAATGGCGGGGTTCATCCGCGAATTGGAGATGGCGACATGGGGACGCACACACTTGATCACCGTGTCATCTGCCGAATCCGTCCCTGAAGGCGCACTGGGACGGGTCATTTATCAACATCCCGCGCTTGATTTCGCCACAACGCACCAATACATCGGGGAGATCAGCGATCCCAGTAACCCAATTCTGCCCGGAACGACGATGGCGGGCGGCGTACTGCTCTCGCTGGAACAGATCACCGATCATCGCCCGTATTTCGACAGTGAAAGCGGACCGATCGCTGATTGGATTGTAAATCCGCAGTTCGATCAAGAATATCACCACAACATGAGTTGGGGACATCTCGCCTCATGCGGCGCGGGATCAGGGATGCGCTGGCCCTACACCAACCCGCATTATCTTCTGCCGGAACTGCGCGATAATCTGCTCGGCTTGGCGCGGGTTGCATCGACAATAAATTGGGCGGATTACGCCAGCGAAAACGTGACCGCAAATGTCAGCACCGGCACCCGTACCGTCTTTCGCTCGGCGTGTTCGAACGGTTTTACGGCGCTCGTGTGGCTGCTGGCGGATCGGCGCACCGATGAGACGGTGCAAATCCCCGGCGTGACGGTAACGATCAACGATCTGTTTGAGGACGGCGCACACATCGTCCAGTATTGGGAAACGTATGCGGGCGAACTTCTTTACAGCGAACCAGCGTATACAGTCGATGGAATCACGCAGATCGTCATCCCTGATTTCGGCGTTGATCTGCGTGATCTGGCGCTGATCATCCTTCCGTACACCGGCTCATGATGCGCTCCTAGCTTTTCCGACGCGAGTCGTAGAGCGCGCCGTCGCGGAGTTCGTACACCCGATCGGCTTCTTGCATCACCTGTGGATCGTGCGTGACGATCACAACGGTCATGCCGCGTTCGCGCACCGTCCGGCGCAGCAGCCCGATAATCTTATCGCGGGTCGCGCTGTCAAGCTGACCTGTCGGTTCATCCGCGAAGATCAAATCCGGTTTCGCCGCCAATGCCCGCGCCAGCGCGACGCGCTGCTGCTCGCCGCCGCTCAGTTCATATGGGCGGTGTTTGGCGCGTTTGAGCAATCCCACCCAATCGAGTGCATCGGTAATCCGCTGTTCGCGTTCGCTGCGTGCCATATGACGCATCCGCAGCGGCACGCTGATATTTTCGGCGGCACTGAGGAGCGGCAGAAGCCCGAATGACTGAAAGACAAACCCAAAATGTTCCTGTCTCAAGCGGAGCAGTGCTGATTCGCTCAAGCGATCGATCGCTTGATCTTTAAACCACACTTCCCCCGAGGTCGGGCGATCTAGCCCGGCAAGCAGATTGAGCATCGTCGTTTTGCCCGATCCGCTGCGCCCGATGATCGCCGTCATTTCGCCGGGAAGGATTTCGAGCGTGACGCCTTTGAGCGCATGCACTTCGACCTGCCCCATCATGTAAGACTTGAACAGATTTTGTACGCGAAGGATTGGTTCAACCCGTACCTGTGTCGTCATCGCGGCTCGGCTCCATTTTCCGGTTGATCAGGATACACGCGCACATGATCCGGCGAGAGATGCAGCCGCACCCGCTCCTTCACTTCGAGCGCGTCGATATACGCCTTCGGGAGTTGAATTCGCCCGGCGCGATCGACCAGCACAAATTCATCCTCGGAAAGTGCAACTCCTGCCGCGTCGCGTGTGCGGATAATTTCGGTGCTGGCGCGTCCGTCACGCATACCGATCACGCGATCCACCCGCCCGGCTACCTGCAAATCATGGGTGACGATAATGATCGTGAGTCCCTGCTCCCGGTTGAACAGGCGGAGCGCGTCAAAAATCGCGTTGGCGGCTTCGGTATCGACTTCGCCGGTTGGTTCATCGGCAAGCAGGAGCGCGGGCGAATTGGCGACCGAAATCGCAATTGCGACCCGCTGTTGTTCGCCGCCGCTCATCTGCGCGGGCTTGTGATCAAAGCGGTGATCCAACCCAACAGCGGCGAGCAGTTCGCGGGCGCGT
>CALBRY010000628.1 GCA_937927665.1 uncultured Chloroflexota bacterium | reverse complement strand
GTTATCCGGGAAACCCCACCCCGTCTGTTAAAGAACTTAATATTGAAGTTCCCGATAAAGAGTTTCTCGTCCTCGTCGGTCCTTCTGGTTGCGGCAAGTCAACAACCCTGCGTATGCTCGCTGGCCTCGAAGAGATCAGCGAAGGCGAAATCAAGATCGGTGATCGTGTCGTAAATAATATTGCCCCGAAAGACCGCGATATTGCTATGGTGTTCCAGAGCTACGCGCTCTATCCGCACATGACGGTTTACGACAACATGGCGTTTGGTCTGCGCCTTCGCAAGACACCGAAACACATCATTGATCAGCGCGTTCGTGACGCCGCCCAGAATCTGGGTATTGAGCATCTGCTCGATCGCCGCCCGCGCCAGCTTTCGGGCGGTCAGCGTCAGCGTGTCGCCGTCGGTCGCGCCATCGTTCGTGAACCCGCCGTCTTCTTGATGGACGAACCGCTCTCCAACCTTGACGCGAAGCTCCGCGTTGAAGCCCGCTCCTTCATCAGCAAACTTCATCAGCGCCTCCAGACGACGTTCATCTACGTGACCCACGACCAAACTGAAGCCATGACGATGGGTACCCGCATCGCCGTGATGAGCGTTGGTGAACTTCAGCAGTTGGATACGCCGTACAACCTGTATCATAACCCGCGCAACGTGTTCGTTGCAGGGTTTATTGGCAGCCCGTCGATGAACTTCTTCGATGCGATGCTCCGCTCGGTAGACGGACGCCTCGTGGTCGAGTTCAACAATGTTCAGCTTCCCATCCCCGCCAGCCGCACCGAAGTCCTGAAACCGCATGCCGGAAAGCGCGTTGTGTTCGGCATCCGTCCTGAAGATATTCACGACCTCAACTGGCAGCCGCCCGGGATTTCCCCGGCGAATCTCGAAGCGAACGTTGATGTGGTCGAACAGATGGGTAACGAAATGATCCTCTATCTGGAAGATCAGGGCAAGACGTTTATCGCCCGTACCGACCCCCGCACCGGCGCGCGTGTAGGTCATCGCTTGGGTGTTGTGTTTAACATGGACAACGTCCACCTGTTTGACGCCGATACACAGGCGTCGCTCATGTTCGAACACAAGACTCAACTGGCAGGCGAACGCGTCAAAGCGTAATGACTGCGTAAGATAAACTTTTGAAAGCCGTCCAACATGTTGGGCGGCTTTTAATTCTCCCCTCACCCATTTGCTGCCTTCCGGTCACTATAATGACTCCGAATTGGGCTATTGTGCAGAAGGACTGCCTCTGTGAATGTAACTGTCTATACGGATGCTGAAGTATTTGACTTGCTGCGCGAGGAATGGAATCCGCTCGTCCAGCGCAGTGTGACAAATACGATTTTTTTAACGTGGGAATGGCAGTCTGCATGGTGGCACACCTACCAAGCCGGACGACTGTGGGTGCTTGCGTGCCGTGCCGATGACGGTCAGCTCATTGGAATTGGACCATGGTTCATTCATAACCTCGATGGCGAACGAGTCCTCCGCACAATCGGTTGTGTCGATGTGACCGATTACGTCGATGTAATTGCCGATCGAGATCATGCAGAAGCGGTGCACGCGCAGTTTGCATCATATCTACGTGAACATGCCGACGAATATGATCGGATCAACCTTTGCAACATCCCGGAAGAATCAACAACGCTTGAACTACTTCCGGCACGCTTGAATGCCTGCGGATTTTTCGCTGAAAATGTTTTGCAGGAAGTCTGCCCGATTATTCAACTGCCTGATACATGGGAAGGCTATCTCGAAAATCTCGACAAAAAGCAGCGTCACGAACTGCGGCGCAAGCTCCGGCGCGCTGAAGAATCCGAAATCGAGCATGTGATTGTCGATCACACCCATGATCTGGAGGCGATGATTGAGCAGTTTCTCGGCTTGATGAAGGCAAGTCACCCACAAAAAGCGCGTTTTCTGGAAGATGAGAAAAATCGCGCATTTTTCAAACGTGTGCTGCCGATTGTATTCGCGAATGGCTGGCTGAAACTCAGCTTTCTGATGGTCAACGGGACAGCGACGGCGACCTATTGCGATTTCGACTACCAAAATCACATACTGGTATACAACAGTGGACTTCTGCCCGAACAACATGCCAATCTGAGTCCGGGCATTGTCCTATTGTGTCTCAATATACGGCACGCAATCGAAACTGGACATTCCGTCTTCGATTTCTTGCGCGGAAACGAAACCTACAAATATCGTATGGGCGCGATGGATACCCGCGTTTTTAAACTGCGTGCCCAATTACGCGAGCGTATCCCAGAAACCATCGAGGGCGCTCACGACTGACGCAAGCTGCTCAAAGTGTGGCAGTCCTCGTGTTGGTGCGATACGAACCGCCCGCCAATTCGGGCAGTGTTCGAGCGTGTGCGGCAGCATATCGAACCGCACAAACTCATCGCGATCGTACAAGACCAGAACCGGGAGCGAGAGCTTCTCGTACACATCTTCCCGGATATGCGGTGAAAACAGCTTACCGCTCACGAAGTAAAACGGCGCGAACCGCGCGCCGCGCTGGTGCGCGGTGAGATAGTCATATGCGATCATGCCTTCATCCGGCGTGCCTTCAAAGCTCTGTTTCAGAAAGTAACGGATGCTCCGGCGGGTTGCCAACACATCATAAAAGCCCTGACTCCACAGCGGGAACCGGAAGAACGCCAGCGCTGCATCACTCGCACTTGATCCACTTGCGCGCTGCGAAGCGACCTTTTTCTCGCGCCGCGTGAAACCGCTGGGAGAAATCAGGGTGAGCGAGTGGAATAGTTCCGGGCGCATACGTGCTGCCCGCGCCGCGAATTCACTCCCCAGTGAAAGCGCGATCACATCGGCAGGTACGCCAACCTTGCGCTCAAGCAAATCGATAATCGCTTGTGCGTAAAGTTGAGGCGAATACTCACGGTCTGCTCGCTCAGAAAACCCGAATCCCGGCAGATCGAGCGCATAGACCGGACGTTTACCGCGATACTGCTCAAAGATTGGGCGCATTTCGTAGCTTGATCCAGCGGCGTTGATACTGTGAATCAGCACAAGCGGGCGACCTTCGCCGTTCTCATCAACGTAATAGTTCAGGAAACCTGTTTCCGTCCCGCTAAATCGTTCTTGCGGTGCATCAATCGCGGGGGGGAGCGGAATATCATGATCGATCAGCAGTGCGCTGTAGGTCAGCCATCCGCCCACCGCAGTGCTTACCGCCGCCCCGATTACATTGAGTACATTCGGGCGCTGTTCATTACGCGCGTTACGCATAGAAATATCTATCCCTTTCTCTGCCGTTGAAACGGCGTGAGACTTCCAGTAGAGTCATCCTAATCCACCGTCTTAAATTGTTGGTGAGAATGTTTACTCAATTCCGGTGAGGTCTATGTTCCCACGCGGGTTTCCTACGCATAATTTGGAGCATCCGTTTTTGCTGCCCACTCCCGTACGGATCGGGGCGTCACCGTTGTTCACGGGGCGCGGTGTCACAATCGCATTCATCGATTCGGGTTTTTATCCCCATCCCGATCTAGGGGATCGGGTCGCACTGCACGTTGACGCCAGCATTGAACCAGTCGTCGTGAACGATGCGCGTTATCGCCGCCCTATGTGGTATTCATGGCATGGCATGATGACCAGCGTCATCGCTTGCGGGGATGGGCGCACCTCGAACGGTTTTTATCGGGGTGTTGCGCCAGACGCACATCTGATTCTGATTAAGGTCAGCACGCCCCACAAAGAAATCAAAGAGTGCGATATCTTGCGCGGCATGAACTGGTTGATCGCCAATGGTGAGCGCTTGGGAGTCAAAGTCGTCAATATATCGGTCGGCGGCGATCACTTTAGCGATGACCCTGAACACCCGTTGTATGTTGCGGTGCGCGCTTTGATCGAACGTGGAATAAGCGTTGTGGTAGCGGGAGGCAACAGCCCTGACCGTCCGCTTGTGCCACCCAACAGCGCTCCTGAAGCGATCGCAGTCGGTGGATATGACGATCACAATACGCTTGACTACACCCGCTGGCAGTTGTACCGGAACAGTTATGGCACAGCGCACGATGGCACGCCCAAGCCTGATCTTGTTGCACCTGCCCAGTGGATCGCGTCTCCCATTCTGCCGCACACACCCGTTGAACGTGAAGCCCGCTGGCTTTCGGCGCTGCTCGATCTGGCAGCAGACGGTCAAGAAGGATTGCGGCGGATTCTT
>CALBRY010000627.1 GCA_937927665.1 uncultured Chloroflexota bacterium | reverse complement strand
CCTCCCGTGGATGGGTCCGCACAACGGGCATGAAATCACGATCCCCATGTACGGCTATCAATACTTCTTCTGGACGGCATTCCCGATCGGGCTGATTTTTGTGACATGGCTCGATTATTTCATGGATACACGCATTCTGCCGGACTAGCTCACACCTGATTTCACAATGACAAAGACCCGCCTTTCTGTGGCGGGTTTTTGTTTGATGTATCGCAATCACAATCAATCACAATTGTGTGCTTATGACTGCTTCCGTTACGCCGCGTTACTGGAATATCCTGCTGATCGCGCTGGCGGGGATGCTTGTGTTCGGGTTTGCGCTGGCGGCAATCCTCGCGCGGGGCGCGGCTGATCCCCCGCGTGACAATCTCATCACGCTTGAATTGACACCCAATGGCACAGCACGCGCTCCGTTCACGTTGGAGACAACGGGCACAGGTTTCACGCTCAGGTGTGGAGACGCTCCGCCGCTGATGTTTCGGGTACGGCTGAACGGTTATTTCTCGGTATCGGAAAGCGATCCGGTGTGGGTGGGGTTTCATCACATCACACGAGAGCGGAATACGCTGTATCTGCATGTGAATGCTGATGGGATGCTGATGTTTCGCATCAATTCAGAGATTGCATGGACTGCGAACACTCAACCGGCAAATACTCAACCCACAAACCCGCAACCCGCAAATACTCAAACTGCTTCACCTGAATGTACTTTTTCCCGCCTGACCACTCCGTAAGTGCAATAATTGTGCATCCTTTCACGAGTTGAGAGTTTTTGAGAGCGCTCAGGAGAGGTTTTGAGGGGACTCGCCTGATAGACTGAGGGACTATGACAAACGAACACACATCACGATTACCCGGTTTCTATAAACGTTCTCTGGCGGAACGCTCGGCTGTTGTCGCGCAGTGGGCAGGACTCACGACGGCGGAACAGTCGGCAGTCCTCGGAATCAACGGATTGAGCGCCGCGCAAGCCGATCACATGGTTGAAAACGCGATCGGCGTGTATGCGCTGCCGCTCGGAGTCGCCACGAATTTCTTGATCAACAACGAGGATGTGTTGATCCCGATGGCGATTGAAGAACCCTCGGTCGTGGCGGCGGTGAGTAATGCCGCGAAGCTGTTCCGCGCTGGCGGCGGATTCGTCACCAGCAGCGATGAACCGATCATGATCGGTCAAATTCAGGTGCTTGAAATTGGCGATGGATCGGCGCAAGCGGTGTATGTCGCGGCGGGGGCGGTGATGGCGAACAAAGCCGCACTGCTGGAAGCCGTTAACCAGATTGGCGGAAGCATTGTTAGGAGCGGCGGCGGCGCACGGGATTTACAGGTGCGTCCCCTGCTGGAAACCTCGATCGGTGCGATGCTGATCGTGCATTTGCTGTACGATACCCGCGATGCGATGGGCGCGAACGCGATCAACACCGCGCTTGAACATATCGCCCCGCAGATCGAACAGATCACAGGCGGGCGGGTGAATCTGCGTATTCTTAGCAACCTGACTGATCAGCGCAAGGCGCGGGCAGAAGGCATGATCCCGGCGAGTGAACTCGCATCCGGTGATTTGAGCGGCGCTGATGTGGTGCGCGCACTGGTCGAAGCGGGGGCATTCGCGGAGGCTGATCCGTACCGCGCGGCAACGCACAACAAAGGCATTATGAACGGCGTTGACGCGGTGGTGATCGCCAGCGGGAATGATTGGCGGGCGGTCGAGGCAGGCGCTCATGCGTATGCGGCGCGCGGTGGTCGCTATACCAGCCTTACACGCTGGTGGCGTGATGATGAGGGTAATTTGCGCGGCGCTATCGAGATGCCTTTAGCGGTCGGGATCGTCGGCGGGGCGACCCGCGTTCATCCGGCGGCACAGGTCGCGCTCAAGATTATGAATATCCAATCCGCCCGCCAACTGAGCGAAATCATCGCGGCGGTAGGATTGGCGCAAAACCTCGCGGCGATGCGCGCACTGGCGACAGAAGGCATCCAAAAGGGTCATATGCGGATGCACGCACGACAGATCGCGGTGGCGGCGGGGGCAAGCGGCGCGCTTGTCAATCAAGTGGTCGAACAGATGGTGAGTGAAGGCAATATTCGCCCGGAACGCGCGAAACAGATTCTACAAGAACTGCAAGGATAAGATGCGATGCATGTAAACGGTTTGAATCCTTTCGATCATGGAAGCGCAATGCTGATGCGCCCTAACCGTCAGGTGGGGATTGTCGGCTACGGTTCGTATATCCCGCGCTATCGTCTGCCGGGGGCGGAGATCGCTCGTGTGTGGACAGGCGGACTCGGCGGCAGTCCGGTCAAGTCAAAGGCGGTCGCGGGTCCTGATGAAGATGTCACCACGATGTCGATTGAGGCGGCGCGCAACGCGCTTGCCCGTTCCGGCATTGATCCGCTGGCGCTGCGCGCGGTGTGGATCGGCAGTGAAAGCCATCCTTACGCTGTCAAGCCAACCAGCACGATCGTCGCGGAAAGCATCGGCGCATCAGCGAATATTCAAGCGGCGGACTGGGAATTTGCGTGTAAGGCGGGAACCGAAGCGGTACAAGCCTCGATCGGGATTGTCGGCAGCGGGATGGGCGCCTATACACTCGCTATCGGCATGGATACGGCGCAAAGCCGCCCCGGTGATGCGCTCGAATACACGGCGGCAAGCGGCGGCGCGGCATTCTTGATCGGACCAGCGGAGGAATCCTGCGCGATCTATCAAGGAAGTTACAGCTTTGTGACGGATACGCCGGACTTCTGGCGGCGGGCTGATGAGAGTTATCCCAGTCACGGCGAACGCTTCACAGGGGAACCCGCGTACTTTAATCATGTGCTGTCATCTGCCGGTAAATTGATGGAGATGATGGGAACAAAAGCGGCGGATTATGCTTATGCGGTGTTTCATCAGCCGAATGTGAAATTTCCGGAACGTGCCGCGAAAACACTCGGATTCAAAGAGGAGCAAATTCGCACAGGACTGCTTGCAGATGAGATCGGGAATGTGTATTCCGGCTCGTGCATGTTGGGATTGACGGCGATCCTTGATGAAGCAAAACCCGGCGATCGGATTCTGATGGTCAGCTACGGGAGCGGCGCGGGTTCGGACTCGTTTGATTTGATCGTGACTGATCGGATCAACGATGTGCGCGATCGTGCGCCCAAGACACGGGATTACATCGATCGCAAGACGGTTATCGATTACGCGACCTATACCCGCTATCGCGGTTTGCTGAAGGACTGATCATGACGAATGCAGCGATCGTCGGAATCGGGCAAACGCCCGTTGGAGAACATTGGGAAAGCGGACTGCGTGACCTTGCGGGCGAAGCCATCCGCGCCGCGCTTGAGGATGCGGGGTTACAGCGGGTCGATGCGGTTTATGTGGGGAATGCCTTCGGCGCAACAATCAGCAGTCAATCGCAGCTTGGCGCATTGATCGCGGATTACGCGGGATTGAAAGGCGCTGAAACGTACACGGTCGAAGCGGCGGAAGCCTCCGGCGGCGCAGCACTGCGGACGGGGATTCTCGCGGTCGCGTCGGGTATGGTCGAAACGGCGCTGGTGTTGGGCGTGGAAAAATCGACTGATACGGTTGGCACGGCGCGCACGAAAGCGCGGTCAGTCAGCCTTGATGCGGATTACGAGAGTATTCACGGTTTGACACCTGCCGCGCAAGCCGCGCTGCTCATGCGCCGTTATATGCACAGCTACGGCGTTGAATTGAGCGCGTTTGAGAATTTCAGCATTAACGCGCACGGCAACGGTGCGAAAAATGCGAACGCGATGTATCGCAATTTGCTCAAACCGGGGGCGTTCGGGAAAGCGCCGATGATCGCTGATCCGGTGAGCCTGTTTGACAGCGCCCCGGATGCGGACGGAGCCGCCGCTGTGATACTCACACGGGCGGATCGCGCCGCCGATCTGGTGCCGCAGCCGATCCGCGTGATGGCAAGCACAGCAGCAAGTGATACGCTGGCGCTGCATGATCGGGAAGATCTGCTGTGGTTGAGCGCGGTCGAAAAATCGACGCAGGCGGCATTCGCGCAATCGGGAATCAGTGCTTCGCAGATCAGCCTGTTTGAACTCCATGACGCTTT
>CALBRY010000626.1 GCA_937927665.1 uncultured Chloroflexota bacterium | reverse complement strand
ATATCTCCAATGATTACGGCAGCACTTTCACGCTCGCTGGTGACGCGAACCCCGTCAGTGCCGCAGCGTTCGCTCCCGATGGTGCGACGTTGCTTTTCGGGTATCAAAGTTTGTACACTCTTAACCTGTCGAACGGTGAAATGACCCTCATACAAGCGCCTTCGATTGCAGAAGCGGATGCCGTTGCTTATATTGCTGTCAATCCAATGACGAACGAAATCGCGTTTGCGACCATCAATAAGGACATCTATCTATCGCAAGAGAATAGACTGTCCTGGGAGCAAATTGCCGAACAGGGTGTGGGCCGAAGCGGATGATGGGGCGATTTGGTATTCAACACCGCCGCGCTCTGGATGCTCTACTGCTAACCCTGTTCCACGGCATTCTCTTGGTACTGTTTGCAGCGGGATGCAGCGGATCGACCAGCGCAATGCTCCCGCTTGCAGAGGGAAAACCAACGAACGTCTTTTTTTACTGACACTTGATTGCCTTGAGCACAAATGATGCCTATCGTGAATAGGCTTGGAGAGGAATTTGCCGACAGAATATATTCGGAAGCAAACTTATTTTACGGAAACAACACGAGTTTCGAGCGCAACGCTTCTCCACATATCTCGATGGTCAGGCACTATGGCTGTCGCTCGATATACAGCAGCGTTTAGAGTCTGCCAGTTCTACGTGGATTTGGCTATTCTGAGGCTTATGTAAAATTGTTTGATTGATGTTGATAGCGCCCGACTCGAAGCTGTAGACTGCGGCTGACATATACAATTTCCAGGTGCGATAGACCGCCTCACTGGTCAAGTGTGCCGCTTCAGTATGGTGATTTTCTAAGCGGCTGATCCATTGACGCAGAGTAAGTGCATAGTGTTCTCGCCAATTTTCTAGATGACGCACTTCAAAACCAGTCCGTTCGGCGATCAGGTTCACTTCGCTAACTGGAACAAGTTCGCCATCAGGAAAGATATAGCGGTCGAAAAACGAGCCTGCACCCAGAACATAACGTCCGACCAAATGCGACCACGCCGAGCTTTCGGTGCTGCTGGGATGTAAGGAAATACCGTGATTAACGAATAGTCCACCCGGTTTGAGGAGATTATAAACATGCCCGAAATATTCTGATAAATGCTCTCTCCCCACATGCTCAAACATGCCGATGCTGACGATTTTGTCAAACGGTTCGGCTCTCAAGTCACGGTAATCCATCAGCTTTACAGCGCTACTGCCCAGCCCGGCGGCGGCTATACGCTCGTTTGCGAGGATGTGCTGTTCTTTGCTCAACGTCACACCAAAGGTACTCACTCCATATTTTTGGGCGGCGTAAATCACTAATCCACCCCAACCACAACCGATATCGAGCAGCCTTTCGCCAGGTTTCAATTGCAGCTTGCGGCAGATGATGTCGAGTTTTTGCTCCTGTGCCGTATCAAGGTCTTCCGTGCCAGTAGGAAAATAGGCGCACGAATAGATCATTCGCCTGTCAAGCCACAGTTGATAGAAATCATTGCCCACATCGTAGTGATATTGGATAGCGGCGCGATCACGCCCTCTCGAATGACGCGAACCGACAAGATCAGCGGTTTTGCGACTCATCGTCTGGAAATGTGAGCGTTCACCGGGAGGCGCGAACCATAAACGGAGCAGTGTGAGAAGATTACTGTTAGAGAGGTTAGATGCCATCGAATTGAACACATGAAAGGCTGAAACAAGATCGCCTTCAATATCCAATTCTCCTCGAATGAAAGCCTCGGCTAACGATAATTCTAATGGAAGATGTACCATGCGACGCAGCGCCCCCGGTGAGCGAAGGACAATCGTAAAACTGGGATCTCTCGTAAAGCTGAGGCGGGTTCCATCCCAGAGACGAACATCGAAAGTGCGCGGTTTCGGGAAGAACTGGTCGAGAAAGGTATAGGTAGACTGAACTTCCTGAGCAGTATTTTGAATAGACAGCGTTGCCTGTGACATTTGATTACCTCCTAGATGACTGCGAACTAAACCTCATTAGTATCTGGTCTGTTGTGATTGACTAAAGATGAAGAATTAATTTCACACTGTGTCACGATTAATCCACGCTCACGTATTAAACGTAAAATCACCGGGTTCGACACCACAGGAACACTTAGTTGCTCGTGCCCCTTTGAGATCTCAAAAGAATACAATTCGACGCAGCGACTGCTCACACACTGTGACGTTTTTACTGTGACATGATTCATGCACTCCCACCCACAACGAAGATATTGCAAAAGCACTTCAGCCGTCGTGTAGGGCTGCGATGCAGGAGACCAATGACGATAATCCTCATCGATTTCCAACTCTCTGACAGCAATTTCTCTCTCTGAAACGGTCGATGATTGGCTTGTTGGCGGCGTAATAGGTTCAAGTTCATGATTGTGGAGAGTGGTGGAACGCGCTGATTGTTGGTGTTTGGTAGACCGGATTGTGCCTGTCGTCATTGCCACCTTTACCGGTTTCTCGATTGCTATCGAGATTGCAGGGCTATAATCCAATACATCTATTTCTCACCTCCATCAACACTAAGTAACAGACAATACTTCATCTTGGTAGCACATTAGTTTCGAACCTCACGAGCAATGCTATGTAGACGCGGGAAGAACGCAGGAACGGTTTTCTTGTAGACGCTGTAGGCATCGCCGAATTCCGCAACGGCTTCTGCTTCCTCACGCCGCGCGAGTCGGACGTACATCGCAACGAGAATCGGGAACATCAAAAGTGAGATTAGTGTCGGCCACTGAAGCAAGAACCCCAGCATAATGACCACGAAGCCCACATATTGCGGATGGCGTACAAAGGTATAGGGACCAGAAATGGCAAGTTGG
>CALBRY010000625.1 GCA_937927665.1 uncultured Chloroflexota bacterium | reverse complement strand
GTTTGTGATCCGCATGTCTGGATGAATCCGCTCAATGTGGCGGTATGGGCATCGAATATCGCGCAAGCATTCGCGGCGCTTGATCCCGCCAACGCCGAAACATACCGGGCGAACGCGCTCGAATACACCGCACAGCTCGAAGCGCTTGATCTACAGCTTTCGGAGATGATCGCGGCGATTCCCGAAGAACACCGCGTCTTGATCACGAATCACGAGTTTATGGCATACTACGCCGCGCATTATGGCTTTGAAATCGCCGCGACGGTGCTTCCCGGCGGCACCACTGGCGCAGAAGCGAATCCGCAAGAATTGGCGGACTTGATCGCGCTGGTTCAGGCGGAAAACGCCCCGGCAATTTTCGCAGAGATCAGCGCAAACCCTGAACTCGCGCATCTGATCGCCAGCGAAAGCGGCGCGGCAGTCGTTTCGACGCTGTACAGCGAATCCTTGAGCGCCGCCGATGGCGCAGCACCGACTTATCTCGACTTTATGCGCGTGAATACACAAACAATTGTGGACGCGCTTCGTTAGTACACAGAGTACAGGATAGATTGATGACGACTGCAAGCACACCGATCATTCAGGCGGATCACCTAACGGTTCAATATGGCGCGGGACGCGAGATCGCCCTTGAGGATGTCAGCGTAACGCTGAACGTAGGGGAGCGTGTTGCGCTGATTGGTCCAAACGGCGCGGGCAAATCGACCTTCATCAAGGCGGTGATGGGCATGCTTCCGCCAAGCAGCGGATCGATCACCGTGAGCGAAGACCCGCTGCGGATCGGCTATGTGCCGCAGTCGGATGATGTGAAATGGGATTTCCCCGTCACCGTGCGCGATGTCGTGCTGATGGGCTGCACACGCCAGATCGGTTGGCTGCGCCTGCCGGGGAAAGTCCATCAGCGCACCGTTGACGACGCGATCGAACAGGTGGGGCTGCATTTGCTCGGTGATGTGCCCATCGGTGATTTGAGCGGCGGTCAGCGGCGGCGCGTATTTATTGCGCGGGCATTGGCGCAAAAGGCGCGGCTGCTCATCCTCGATGAACCGTTCAGCGGCGTAGACGTAAGCGCGCAAGGCGACTTGATGCAGGTACTCGATCGGCTGAACGCGGACGGAATCACGATCCTCCTCAGCACGCACGATCTCGATCTCGCCTACCGTCATTTCGATAAAGTAATGGCGATCCGCCGCCGCTTGATCGCCTACGGCGATCCGAAAGACGTCTTTTGCAGCGAAACACTCGCGCAGCTTTACGGTGCGCGCGTGGTGGCATATCACAGTGACGGTCACCCGATGACCATGTATGTGGATGATCACCACTGCTCCGAGTGTTGAAAGATTCCTTAAGTTCCGCTCATCCCAAACCGTTATAATCGGGAACATCCACTCGTTTGGTAAGGATTTTCCGCGATGAATGATCTACTCAAGCGCCGCCAAGTCGAACAGAAGATGAAGGCGGAGGGGCGGCTGCCGCCGGGACAGTCGGTGACGCTCGACTTTCCGGTGCTGCATTATGGTCCTACACCCGGCTTCAACGAAGCGGCATGGGATCTGCGCGTATTCGGCTTGGTCGAAAAAGAAATGCGTTGGACATGGGCGGAGTTCCAAAAACTCCCGACGGTCAAGATCAAGACCGATATTCACTGTGTCACACGTTGGAGCAAATTCGATACCGAATGGGAAGGCGTGCGCTTCCGTGATTTCATGCAGCTTTTCGGAGTTAAACCCGAAGCAAAGTTCGTGATCGCGCACTGTGAATATGGCTACACCACCAACACGCCGCTCGATATCATGATGGATGATGATGTCATGCTGGCGTACAGGTTCGATGGGCAGTATCTCGAACAGGAACACGGTTTCCCGCTGCGTACCCTCGTTCCAAAACGGTATTTCTGGAAAAGCGCGAAATGGCTGCGCGGACTCGAATTCAGCGCGACCGATAAACCCGGCTTCTGGGAAAATGCTGGCTACCACAACGAAGGCGATCCCTTCAAAGAACAGCGCATGACCCGGCGCGGTTTCTTTTAGAAGACCTCTCTATCCGCAGGGGTACACATTTGAGCAATCTGCATCGGGAATCATGCTTTTGTCCCTCTCCCCTCCCTGCACCAGCGGGGAGGGGTGCCGATCAGATTGCGTAGTCACCCCCTACCGTAGGTGATCCGCCGCGTACCCGTACCTCAGCCGA